>JBKPBV010000021.1:0-7898 GCA_046727055.1 Actinomycetota bacterium
TGATACGTATGACTTGGCGAACTCCCCTTCGCCAAGCTCACTAATTGTTCAGCGCGTTGAACAGACACGACGGCGCAATTGGCCAAATGCATTGGCCAATTTCGTACGGGTGCGCTGACCAATTTCGTACGGGTGCGCTGACCTGACCCTGGGGCCGATCGGTCCCAGGGTCGCCCCGCAGGTTCGGTGCCGCCGCCATTCCCACCCACCGGATCCACCACAGACTTGCCGCGGAGCCATCTCCAACGCGCGCTGTGTCGAAGCCAAGGATTTGTACGACCACCTAGAAGGAAACCATGACCCAGCCGCCTAACAGCTACTGCCGGGTCGCCTTCTACGTCGTCAGCGGCCAAAGCCTCGAACTTGCCACCTCAGCCGAACCGCAACGCCTCAACACCGGAGAAATCGAAGCCACCTGGACAGACAACCGGCACCGTCGGCCACATCAGCTGGACCGCCATCCAAGCCGCCGCGACGTCGGCAAGTCCAACAGTGTTGTCGATGAACAGACGCCGGGCAACAATGACGACACCATGATCACTTAGGCTGCGGGCAAACTCGGCAGCACTTCCTTCCTGAGCAGACAGCAGGAGGCAGGTCGTCTCGCTTTAAGTTGCTGCCCAATGTCGGGAGGCGTCATCGGCATGGTCTTGGTGCACGGAGGCGTCAACGGTACGGTCTTGGTGCACGCGCAACGCGGCGGCGATCACCCCGACACCGCCCGCTCCACACGTCGGTACTGGCGTATCCACGCGTGGCAGCCTCGATATCAAGGCTGCGAAAAACCTGTTCGGCTGGGGCACCTCCAAATGCCGAGATCGCCCACCGCCCTCTGTTGATCATGAGGTTCTTCGCCCACCACTGCAGCGTGTGCATGATCCGTTCATTGCGCGACTTGGGATGGATTAGCCAGAGGGCTGTCGCGCCGTTCTCAATTGCGACCCTAGCCAGGGAACCTGTGGGCGCGCGCTGACCGAGATGCTGGTGGATGGGCGGCGGCAGCACTGCCTATGGGGTTCCTCGCCTGGGTCTGTGTGCCACTGCTCAGGGATCAACTCGGTGGGCGTGACCCGTTTATCGAATCGCTCCTGATCTGCCTCAACGTCGGTCTGCTTTGGATTCTCGCCTTAACCCTGATCCTGCTCCGACGCGAGCAGGCCGACTCGAATGGTCACGCGTGGTCGACGGTCTGTGGCTTCGGTCGCCGCGCAGTCCAGAGACGGGGAAGATCGGCGGGACGGTCTGGCTATGGGCAATTCCGTTCGTCCTACTCGCCTTTCCCACGAAGCGGTATCAGAGCACCTGGATAGGGCTCATCACGCACACCCTTCCGAGCTTCGTCATCATCGGGGTTGTTCTGCCGCTGGTGCTGTGAACAGGACCCTCGTCTGACCCGTGTATGTGATCTCCATCATATTCTCACCCGCCCACGAAACGGCAAGTTTCCCGTCTTGCCCTCGGCGGTCACTGATGCGAAGTTGGGTCGGTGCGCTGTCGAGAAGAGAGCGATGAAGACGCGTGTCATCCAGGACGACCCGGATCAGCCGGCGAAGTTGAGAAAGGATCTCACCGCTGCGCCCGCTGAGCCGACGCGGCCAGCCAAATTTGCTGCTCGCATGGGTCGGTGGTGGGCTCGCCACCGGAAGATCGTCTGAAGGAGGGAGGGAACGATGAACGCAGTCACCTCACTGGTCCGGCGCAGCCCGCTGGTCAGCTTCTTCGTCCTGACCTACGCCCTTTCCTGGGGTCTGGGAGCACTCTTCGCCGGGGTGCCGCTGATTGCGCCGGATCGCTTGTTCGGGGCAGGCCCTCTGGTCGCGGCGCTCCTTGTCGCCGCCCTCGCCGAGGGCCGGGCCGGGTTGCGAGACCTGGGCCGGCGTCTCCTGCGGTGGCGGGTGGGTCTGCGCTGGTACGCGGTCGTGCTCGTTCTGCCGGTCGTCCTGGTGGGAGTGACGGTTACCCTGATCCCGGTGTTCGGCGGTACCGCCCTGGACTGGACGAAGCGACCGGAGCTAGCTCCGACAGCCCTCTTGCTCGTAATCCTCCTTCTGCTCCCGCTAGCTGTCCCGCTCGGCGAGGAGATCGGCTGGCGCGGCTTTGCCCTGCCGAGGTTGCTGGCCGTTCGCTCCCCCCTGACGGCCACCCTGATCCTTGGCGTGATCTGGTCCCTGTGGCACCTGCCGGTCGTCCTCGACAAGCCTGATCTCCGCGTGCCTGCACCGTTCTTCCTGGGTGTGATCCCGCTAGCGGTCCTGTTCACCTGGCTCTTCCTCCACACCCGCGGGAGCCTGCTCATCGCCGTGGTGTTCCACGCCTGGTACGACCTCGTGCTCATGTATCCTCTGGATGCGATCGCGCGGAGTGATTACGCGCGCATGTGGTGGCTGCTCTTCGCGGTCCAGAGCCTCGTGGCGGTCACCGTGCTCCTGGCCGATCGTCGACGGTTCACCCAGAAGACAACGGATCCGGCCGTAATGCGACCTGCCGCGATCGCCTCGGGCTGACGGGCTGTTCGGCGTAACACGGCCTCGACGGTTGGCTTCCCCGAGAGCAGCGGCCCTCAGGGAGGGCCTATCGGTGTCAAGACAGGGAACGAGGTCGGAGCTGCGAAAACACGCCGCGCAGCGCGATGTCCGTCGCGCTTGAGCGCGCCCTGTCGCGGTCGGGGGCCACTACCGGAAGGAGCCGGCCGCTCATGTCCAGGGTCACTCAGTCTTCGGCTGCCTTAACCGCGGACGGGTGGGCGGGTCAAGGTAAGTTAGGCGGCGGTCATTTCGGCCCAGATCATCCGCTCCCGGGCAGACGCGTCAAGGGTGCCTTGCGTCGCTGCGCGATCATCCTCCGGCTGACACCCGGATCGCGGCGCCCTCGTGGTGGCAACACTGTTTAGAGCGGCTCTAGCGGCTCCAGTTAGCACCGCTGCTGCCGCCGGGCCGCCGGTGGTCGAGAGATTCCACGATGAAGGCGGCCCGTTCCTCGCCGAGGATCTCAGCGGGGAGTGTGGCTTCGATGTAACACATCCTTCTCAGTGGACGTCACCATCTCGTCCTTCCCAGACGGGTCTCGGCTCGGTCATGCACCGGGTGTACCGGCCGTTGGCGGGCCAGGGTTGGTGACCGTCCTCGCAGTGGTTCCGCAGCCGTGCCTTCATACGTTCGGTGAATGCCGGCAGGTTGTACCGATGGCACTTTTCCAACGCGTCGCTGGTGAACGCATGACCAGCCCGTCGGCGCTGGTCGGCCACGACCGCGACCTCATGCACCAAGTGGGGATGCTCCGGCTAGCAGGCAGGAATCGCATCGGCGACATCCCAGACATACTCCGAAACCAGCCATGCAACCACAGCTTCCAGCCACGCCCACAGCTGCTCCCGGAACTGCGGGGTGCGACAAGTCGCCGTCCCAGGGCCGAGGCAGCAACCGCACATCGCCCAGAGCGCGAATGCCCGCAAGAAGCTGGAGGCCCGACCTGCCGTCGAGACACCGAGACAGCCGAGCAATGATCGGCCGGCACCTTCGAACAGGTTGAACTGATCGACTGTGCGCTCGCGCCCTCCGGTAATGGTCAGCATGATGACGTCCAGGGTGCTACCGCGCGGGTCAGATTGCTCTTCGGGCATCAGATCTTCGACCACGAGCACCGTGGCGTTGTCTGGCGCAGCGTGTCGAATCGCGCTCAGGATTGCGCCGCACTTCTTGTCGGGCCAATCGTGCAGGACTTCCATGAGAATGTAGGGATCGGCACTGGGTAGCGCGTCGACGAAGAAGTCACCCGCTTCCAGGGTGAGGCGTGGCTGGTCGTCGGCGTCAAGGGTCGATCACCATGGGTCGACATCGGCGGATTCGATGAGAAACGGCGTCGCGGTGTTGCCCGACTCGATGAACTGTTGACGACGCCGGCAGGTGCCGGTCCCCGGGTGTGCACTCCAGGAAGCCGAATCCGTCGAGCCGGTCAGGCCGCTGTGGCAGAGTCGGCTACGTGACCACTGCGCTCTTGAGGATCTGCTCGCACGCCATGTCGAGACCGGCACCATTCAGGGTGCGGTCGCGCTGCTCGGGAGCGGCAACGATGTGGAGGTGGCGGCCGTCGGCGTAGCCTCCGACCACGGCCGGCCCATGCCGGCGGATGCGATCATGCGGATACAGTCGATGACCAAGGTGATCACCTCGGTGGCCGCGCTCCGCCTGGTCGAGTCGGGGCGCCTCGGGCTGGACCAGAGCGTAGAGGAGTGGCTTCCAGAGCTCGCCAACCGCCGCGTACTGGTCAGCCCCACGGCTGCGCTCGAGGACACCGTGCCAGCCCGTCGCGCTATCACCCTTCGCCACCTATTGACCAACGCCTCCGGCTACGGGATGTCGATGACCGATTCACCGCTCCTGCGAGTCATGGCGGAGAACGGGACGGAGGCCCGAGCCGAGCCGCTGACGCTGGGAGCAGAGGAATGGCTCGCCCGGCTGGCTGAGCTTCCGCTCGCGTTCCACCCGGGCGAGGGATGGCGCTACCACCACTCCTTCGGTCTGCTTGGTATCCTGCTCGCCCGCCTGACCGGCCGGCCCCTGGATGAGCACTTGGCCGAGGACCTCTTCGTTCCGCTCGGGATGATCGATACCCGCCCTATCCGTCCCGGAGGAGAAGCTCGACCGGCTACCTGCGGCGTACCGGCATAGCGAGGACGGACTGGTCGAAACCGAACTGGCCGGCGGTGGCTTCTACGCCGGGCCCCCACCTTTCGACGTGAGTCACGGCGAGCTCGTCTCCACCGTCGCCGACTTCCACCGCTTCACCCGCCTGCTCGCCGACGGCGGCCAGGTGGATGGGGAAGCTCTTCTCTCCGCCGAGCATCTGCATCAGATGACCAGCGACCAGGTGCCCGCAGAGAACAAGAACCCCGACGGCTTCTTCCCGGGCTTCTGGGACGGGATGGGCTGGGGATTCGGCGTCGGAGTGCAAACGGAAGGCCCGCAGCAGGGCCGGTACGGCTGGTCCGGCGGACAGGGCACCGACTTCTTCGTCGACCAGGACGGGACCGTCGGCACTTGTTCACCCAGGTAGAGCTAGGGCAACGGATGTCGCCGTTGCTCGCAGAGTTCAAGGCCCTTCACCAGCCGACGTGACCTCCAAGGTCCAGTCAGGTCGGTGCCTCTCGGTGACATCTCGATGGACCAAGTACCCCGGAGAGCACGCTATGCAGGAAACTTTGCTTCCATGGTCAGGTCGAGTGCGTAGTCGACCTCGCGGCGCGCGACAGCCGCGGTCGGTCCTGTGGTCTCACTTACGAGATGCAGGCCCGCCTTCTCCATCAGTCGGCGCGAGCCAACGTCGACCGCCATCATGGTGGCGATCACGGTCGACACCTGGGCCGCGCTGGCTATCTCGATCATGCAGAGCATTCCCTCGATGTCGTAGCCCCGCCCCCACGCCTCGCGTCGGAGCCGGTAGGCCAACTCGACGGTCCGAAGCGGCTCATCGACCGGTGTGATCATGAACCAGCCCAGGAAGTTGCCGCTCCCACGGTCACGGGCAACCCAGGAGCCCAGCCGGTCAGCGCGGCCGTTGTGCGCCATTAGTCGCGGCATCTCTTCGGCGAGGACCCGAGCCGGCGTCATCGGCCGACCATGGTCGAGATAGCGCATCACCTCGGTATCCGCGTTGAGCGCCACGACATCATCAACATCAGGCCAGTTCGTACGAGTCAGCGCCATGCGCTCTGTTACCGGAATTTGACAGCCCCCTCGGGCAGAGCTCGTCGGGTCAGTAGTGGGTAAGGACGCGTCCGCTTGCCACCACACCGGAGCAGATGCACTCCCGGCGGCCGATCCCGAGCTTGGTGGCGGCGCACCAGCGCGCACTGATCGCGTCATGTGAGACCAGCGGATGCTCGCAGGTCGGGCAAAGATCCGGGGCGGCCTCGTCGATGTCAACAAGGGCGGGAGACGCAGAGTTCATGTCGAGTCCGTCCGGGCTCGTCAGTAGAGCCGGCTGGTGATCGCCAGGGACCGCCGATCAGGTGTCAGCAGAAATATCCTCGGTAGTTTCACCCTACGCCTGGAGCGACCCCACCCGAACCGACGCCCATCTTGCCGCGACGGGGTAGCGATCCTCGAACGCGGCGTACCCGCTACGTCGCACCCCGAGCCGCCGCCCGTCTCCCGGGGCGAAGTCAGCCACGATGCCAGGAAGGTCGTCGATGCCGCCGAGGTACTCGACGACCACCCCAACGTGGCGCAGGTCGTCGCCCCAGATCTTCTCCACCAGTTGGCGTCGTGGCGACCCTCGACATAGATCCTGCTGGCCAGCGCGGTCTTGGCCCGACCGGCAGGACCGACGACCGAACCTGAGGCAGTCCGGCTGGGCACCGACCGTGCTCGCAGCGGAGCCTTGAGCACGACCGGGCTTCCTTCGTACCAGAATCCCGCGCCGGGGGGAAGCTCCGCTGCTTCCCGTGCCGGTCCTCCAAGACCACCAGACCGCGCTCCCAACGCAGCACCGCCCCGCAGAATCCCGACGTGGCATCCTCCAGCACCAGCCCGACCTCAAGCACGAGGTCGGTGCTCGTCGGTCGGCCCGCGCGCTGCCAGCCGGACGCAAGTACGTCGTGCGGGTACCGGCCGATCGAGGTCACGCCGAAAGCGTAAGGAAATGACGCCCTTGCGCTGGGGATCTCCGCGCGCCGGCCGAATGTGGTTTGCCTGCCCCATGGCCGCCATGCCGATGTTCCCGCCCGGCACGGCGTGTTCGCCTACATGCCACTCGTTGGTATGGGCCATTAGCGGGCCGTTAGGCACGGCGAAGGGCGGTGCGCGGCGGTGTCTTCCGGGCACTTTTCGCAGACTGATATGGCCCGTGGACGCTCGCGGAGCGCGACCTCCAAGCTGGTCATTTCGCCACTAATGACGCTGCACCCTCATGTCGAGAGATGCCAGAACGGAAGCCAACCCGTATGCGGCCCACACCCGCTCCTAGTAGCTGCGATTACAGCCATTCAGAGCTGCAACCCGTTCATGTCGGCCAAACTGTCGACCGACCAATCCGCACAGTGGCAGACATGAGCGACCCTGCACACGCTCCAGACGCCACACTTGCCGGCGTTCCCAAGAGAGGTTCTGCCCTGACACGGAAGGAGTCATCGCATCTCTGAACGTCACTGTACGTAAACGATCAGACCCACCCACGCCCACACTTTCCCCCACACTTTCGGGCCGGGCGATCTTTAGACGATCGAAACCGATTGCTGTCCATACGGGGTTTCATCAGGCCAGACGCCAGACGATGCCACCTGGCCAAAGCGCTCCAATACAACCCGCAGAGAAACAGCAGGTTAGGGGTTAGTCGCACCGCCAACGACCTCGTGCTCGATCGGCCCGGAGCGAGAGTGGAATGAACGAAATGGCGATGATCGGTGGCCGGCAGTGCCTCTTATTGGGGCGGGCGGTTAAGTATCGCTCGGTGGAACCTGGTGCGACCGGCTGACCCATGGCAGCCACCGGCTTCGCGAACGTGCGCTGCTCAGTCGTCACCGGGCTGGATTAGGCCGGACTCGTAGGCGAGGACTACGGCTTGGGCCCGGTCGCGGAGGCCGAGCTTGGCGAACAGGTGGGTGAGGTGCGTCTTCACCGTCGATTCACCGAGGAACAGGGTGCCGGCGATCTGCTGGTTTGATCCGCCGCGGGCGACGAGGCGGAGCACATCGAGTTCGCGGTCGGTCAGTTCGCCGAGACCGAGTGGCGTCCGGGCGCCGGGCGGCGGGCGACGCAGGTACTGCTCGACTAGGCGCCGTGTGATCGCCGGTGCGAGCAGGGTGTCACCGGTGGCAACCGCGCGAACCGCGTCGGCGAGTTGCTCGGGCCGGACGTCTTTGAGCAGGAACCCGCTGGCGCCGGCGCGTAGCGCGTCGTAGA
>JBKPBV010000022.1:0-10386 GCA_046727055.1 Actinomycetota bacterium
TTGTTGTACTCAGTCTCGTGGGCTCGGAGATGTGTATAAGAGACAGGAGCGTGCCAGGCAGATTCTTCATGAAATGGCAAGCTTCGTTTCAACTCTGCGGGAAGTCGCTGCAATGGGAAACCAACTCGGCTTCATACCTGCGGAGCGAGAGCTTCTCGATCACATCATCGATAACACCCTGACGCTCAGTAATGATAAGGCCTTGGCGACCTTGCACCGAGGCTTTAAGGCGCCTGCAGGGCCAATCCCGCGGAAATTTCTCTCTAGATCGCAAATCGAGCTAGCAAGCGATGCACTGCAGGGAATGACCGTCCACGTCCTTGCGCCCTCTAAAGACGAGGAGGTCATCCGTGACATGAACCCGCCATCGTCTGAAAGCTTCCTTCGGGCGGTGGCCGGATTGAGTGCCGGGGATACGAACGATTCACTGCCCTTTCGCCCTTCTGAGACAGCTGATGTCGAGCCGAGTAAAGATCTGAAGGCGTTTCTCCAAGAGATCGCGAACCAATCCGCACTCCTGGGGGCTGTGTCACTCGAAAGCGCGGTCAACAACACCAGTTTGATGCTCGTCTTCGAGGTTGGGGATGCAGTACTCCTCTTCCCTGGCGACTCCCAGTGGGGATCCTGGAGAATCAATCTTGAGGACCCTCTACGGACGGCTCTGCTGGAGCGAACAACCTTCTACAAGATCGGCCACCACGGCAGCCACAACGCCACGCCGGTGACGTTCATAGAAAAGATCATCAACACGTCCGGGGGTCCGGCCTCGGAGGTCTGGGCAGCAGTCTCGGTCACAAAACACGGCAGCTTCACACAGATCCCGAAGCCGGAGTTACTTACAGAACTCACGGGACGCATAGGTGAGGCGAACCGGGTCGTCAGAAGCGACCAGCCGCCATCGGCAACAGCGGCGGGCCTCTCAGTAATTCGGAAGAACGGAAAGGCAATTCGATTCGACTTCGAAATCCCTATTAAACGATAGTCCAGTGGCCTGGCAGGTTTCTCGGCCGATTTGCTGGAGGTCGAACACAGCGAGCCCTAAACGATTCGACTGCCTGGAGATATCCCATGAACGAGGTGTTTGGTGAGGTTCTCCCGCTGGCCATTGTGGTGTTCACCCTGCCCGCACCGGTCATTCCGCAAGACACCGGGGACCGCGGCCTGCGGGTCGATGTCTGGACCATCGACGAGGAGCCGGCCATGCGGCGGCTGCTGAGCTACGGCGTCGACGGCCTCATGACCGACCGGCCCGACGTATTGGCTGGCGTGCTGAACGGTCGGTGAGCTGAGCGGATCCTGCGCGCATTTGTACGCTGAGGTTATGGCACTCTCATCGCTCATGGTGCCGCTGGGCACACCGACGCCTAACTTCACACTCGATGACCTATCCGGCACCAAGGTGCGCCTCGATGATTTCGCTGCCGCGCCGGCGCTGCTGGTGGCATTTCTGTGCAACCACTGCCCGTACGTCCGACACATCGAGGCCGACCTAGGCCGAGTACTAGCGCGATACCCAAACCTCGCAGCGGTGGGCATCTGCACCAACGATTCGGAGGCATATCCGGACGATCGGCCCGAGCGACTGGCTGATCAGGTGCGGCGCGCTTCGTGGACATTCCCATACCTGCTGGATATCGAGCAAACAGTCGGCCGGGCTTTCGCGGCGGCGTGTACGCCGGACTTCTTCCTCTACGATGCGCAGCGGCGGCTGGCTTACCGTGGGGCATTCGACGAGTCCACGCCAGGCAACGGCAGGCCAGTCACCGGGGCGTTACTGAGCGACGCCATCTCTCGCGTGCTGGCCGGTGAACCGGTGCCCGAACCACATCGGCCCAGCATGGGTTGCTCCATCAAGTGGCGGCCGTCCGGGTCTGAAGTGACGCTTCAAGTCACGCGAGCTGACGCAAGGCCCCGTTCATGACCAGAAGGAGGTACTTAACTCCACTCCGCGGAGGCTCTCATCCTGGCCCAAGCTGCCAGCGTCTGAGCAAGATCAGCTCACCACTGCGTCAACAGCCTCGATGCCGAAGATCGCGTCTGCCACCACTGCAGCCGCGCCGGTGATGCCTTCACGATCAGCGAGCACGGTCGGCGCGATGACGAGATGAGCTGTGGCAAGCGGCTGGCTGCCGCAGCGTCCCGAGTGACCCTGCAGGTCACAGTCATGCCTTCTTCCAGTCGATGGCGATACCGAGGTACTTCTCCGGGGTGTGCGCCAATCCGGCGAACGCCTCATCCGCCTGCTCGGGAATAATGGTGTGGCTGATGAGCGGCTCGACCTCGAGTCGCTTGTCCTGCATAAGCGACAGGATGACGCGTCGGTTCGCCGCCTCGGTCCATGGATCACGCGGCGTGCCGGCGACCGGAGTCGTGGAAACATGCGCCCCGATAATCGAAAGACCCTTCAAGTGCGCGTGGTCGTACGGGCTGAAGCCTTCGACCTGCCCGCGGGTGCTACCAAGGAGCACGACCCGCCCGCCGGGGCGCGCCATGGCTAGCGCCGGCACGAAAGCCCGCGGGGAGCCAGTCGCCTCAATCACGACATGCACGCCCCCCGGTGCGACGGACTCGAGTACCGACGGAGTCGAGTCGACGGCGGGGTCAAGCACGATGTCCATCCCGAACCGCCTGGCGGCGTCGCGGCGCTCGGCGAGGAGATCAAGCGCCAGAACGCGGTGCGCACCATCGAGCTGGGCAAATCGGCCCGCCAGCAGACCAATGAGTCCCGCACCTACCAAGGCGACCGACTCCCCGAGTGCGATGTCAGCCTTGCGGATACCATTCAGGGCGATACAGCTGAGCTGGCTAAGCGCGGCCTCCCGATCTGAGACGCCGTCTGGTATGTGCGCGAATCTCGCGAGCCGCGCTGGCCGGTCTTCGATGGCGTGGGCGGCGTGGTTGATCGGTCCGGCGATGCGGTCGCCCAGGGCGAACTGCTCGACGTCCTCCCCGACGGCCAGCACCCTTCCCGCAAACGAGTATCCGGGATAGTACGGAGTCACCGCGCTCGGCGGGCGTTCGGTGGTCTGTCCGAGGTAGTTCGCAATTTCAGTCCCGGCGCTGATGATCGTGACATGGGCGGCGACGAGGATTCCGCCGGCCGGCGGCCGGTCGGGGACCTCGTACTGCTCGACCACGAGTTCCCCAATGCTGGGAGAGGCTAGACGAACGGATTGCACCCAGATTCCTCTCGCATGGCTAAGAACGATGGATCAGTGATCACGGACCGCGCAGATCAGCCCACAACGGCGTCAACGCTCTCGATGCCGAAGATTGCATCAGCCACCATTGCGGCTGTACCGGTAATGCCGGCGCGATCACCGAGCCTGGCCGGGGCAATAACCAGGTGAGCTGCGGCAAGCGGCTGGCTGCGGTGCAGCAACGTGTCGCGTACGCCGCGTACGAAACGCTCGTACGCATGGGCAATGTCTCCGCCGATCACCAACACGTCGGGATTCAACAGGCTGACCGCCGTCGACAACACATCACCGAGTGCCCGACCGGCAGCTGTCACGATCCGTACGGCGTCGGGATTGCCACGCCGTACAAGATCAACAACGTCTCGGGTGGTGACGGGTGTGTGGCCGAGTCGCCGCAGATCACGAACCATTGCACGCCCACTGGCGATCGCCGCCAGGCATCCTGGCTCGCCGCAGCTGCCGCAGGTCTCCTCGACGCCTGGAATCTTCGCATGCCCGATATCGCCTTCAGCAGAGTCGGACCCGCGCAACAGCTCGCCGTCCATGATCATTGCCGCCCCAATCCCGGTGCCGATCTTGACGAAGAGCACCATATGGGCGTCTGGGTAGATGCGGCGCTGTTCGCCGAGACCCAACAGGTTGGCGTCATTGTCGACGACGGCTGGTACCGAGTAGTGGCTGGTCAGGTGATCACCGACCGGATAGTTGTCCCACCCAGGCATGCTGATCGAGCGCGCAATCTGTCCGGTGTGCCATTTCACCGGTCCCGGTACGCCCATCCCAACGCCGCGCAGCGTCTCGGGCGATCGGCCGGATCGCTTCAGCATGGCATCCAGTTCCGCGGTGACTGTGTGAAGAACTGTGGTCGGTCCTTTTTCGATCGCACTCTCGATCACGGTCTCGTTGATCACATCACCGGCCGCCGTACTGACGGCGAGCCGACCATGGGTGGCCCCTAGATCGGCGACAAGAACCGTTGTGGCCTGGTCGTTGACGCGCAGCCGGGTGGACGGCCGACCGCGCGTCGCGTAAACCACGCTGCCGTCTTCGGTGAGATAGCCCGCAGCGAGTAAGGCGTCGATTCGATAAGTGAGCGTCGAGCGAGCAAGCCCGGTCACCCGCTGCAACTCGCCTCGTGTGGCGACTGCGCCCGTTCGGAACAGCTGCAGTAACTCACCGGCGCTGTTCGTTCCCCCAGACACCCCAGACAGCGCAGACACCTGGTCGCCTCGCTCCATCCCCTATGCCATGGACCGAGTACGGCCGTTATCGAATTCTGTCCGCACTCGCTCCATCCCCTATGCCATGGACAGAGTACGGCCGTTATCGAATTTTGTCCGCAAGACTGCGTTTTTTGTATTGTCACCAGTCCTAATTCAGCGTTTCAATGTTGAAAGTGCCGTCTCTCCTCGCCTCGCTGGGCCTAACAGGCCTCGACTCGAGCTGAAGGCAATCCCGTCGCTTGAAGGAGGAGGAATTGCGCAGATCACGTTTGCTGGTCGGGGCTGCTCTGACTGCCGTGCTGGCCGTTGCCGCCTGTGGTGGCGGGGACGGCGGAGGCGGTGAGGCCGGGTCCGAGGCCGGCTCTCAGGAGGACAATGCACTGACAATCTGGACGACCGAGGACCTGGCCGATCGCGTGGTGTCACAGCAGAAGATCATGGACGCCTGGGCTCAGAAATCAGGCGCTACGGTCAAGCTCGTTGCAGTATCGGCGGATCAGCTGACAAGTGTGCTCACATCCGCTGCAGCTGCGAACGACCTGCCCGATGCCATCGCGGCCCTCAACCTCAATGGCGTTAACCAGCTGCGCACCGATGATCTAGTCGACACGGACGCGGCGCAGGAGATCGTGGACGGTCTGGGGGCGAACACGTTCCACCCGCGCACGCTTGAGTTGAACAGCGCCGATGGCCAGCTCTTGGCCGTACCAAGCGACGGCTGGGCACAGCTGCTGGCCTATCGTAAGGACCTCTTTGACGCCGCTGGGCTGAAGGAGCCGACCACGTTCGCCGACGTCGAGGCGGCGGCCAAAGCGCTGAACCAGGGCAAGACGGCGGGCATCGTTGCGGCGACCGCCCCAGCAGATTCCTTCACCCAGCAGACCTTCGAGTGGGTCGCGCTGGCCAATGCGTGCCAGCTCGTCGACGACGGCGGCAACATCACCTTGAACAGCCCACAGTGCCAGGAGGCGTTCGATTTCTACGGCCCAATGATGAAGGACTATTCGGTGCCGGGTAACCAGGATGCGGACACCACTCGGGCCACTTACTTCGCCGGCGACGCCGCAATGGTGATCTGGTCCTCGTTCTTGCTCGATGAGTTGGCCGGGCTGCGCAACGACGCCTTGCCGACCTGCCCCAAGTGCAAGGGCGACCCCACCTGGCTGGCCAAGAACAGTGGCATCATTACGACATTGCAGGGTCCCGGCGGGGCAGCACCGGTCGCCTTCGGCGAGGTCGTTTCCTTTGCCGTGCTCAACGACGCCTCGCCGAAGACCAAGGAGCTCATCACGTACATGATGAGCGATGGCTACGTCGACTGGCTCGGCATCGCGCCGGAGGGCAAGGTGCCAACCCGGCTCGGGACTGCGAACAACCCCACGGAGTACTCCGACGCTTGGAGCAAGCTGGAAGCCGGTGTCGACAAAAAGGAGCTGCTGTCGGCGATCTATCCGGCGGATGTGCTTGAGGCAGTCGCGGCAAGCCCGGGCGCCTTCGAGCGCTGGGGCATCCCTCAGGGCCAAGGCGCTCTCGCAGCGGCCGTCGGTGAGCAATTCGTCGTGCCGCAGGCACTGGCCAAGATGATCAACTCCGGAGCAACCGCAGCCGAAGCGGCCGACCAGTCGCAGCAGGCTGCAGAGCAGATCAAGCAAGATCTGGGCGGCTGACCCAAGCGGCTGTCGACAAAGCTCAGCCGACATCCATAGGCCAGCCCAGCAATCCGGCATCTGCCCGACATCACACAAGGAGCACCGTGTGTCCACAGCGGTAACCGAGACAACCCCGACCCCAACAAAGACGAGCAGACCAAAGAAGCGGACCACGCTCACCCAGCGTGAAGGCCGTCTGGGTCTGTGGCTGATGTCGCCGACCCTGCTGGTCGTGTTGGCGATCGTGGTCTTCCCGCTGCTGTGGTCGATCTTGCTTTCTTTTCAGCGGATGCGTCTCATCCAGATTGGTCGTGCCGACTTCTTTGAACCGCTGACACTTGCCAATTACGAGCGAGTGCTGGGCTCGAGCACCTTCTGGTCCAGCCTGTTGATCACTTTCATCTACACCTTCGGCTCGGTCGTGCTCGTTATCCTTCTCGGCGTGCTAGCCGCGATGGCCGTACGTCAGCCGTTCCCCGGCCGTACGCTCGTCCGTGCCGCCTTCTTACTGCCGTACGTTGCGCCAGTGGTGGCGGTGACCTTCATCTGGCGCACGATGCTCAATCCGCAGTTCGGGATTGTCAATGTGATAGGCCAGAACGTGTTCGGTTGGGACGAGCCGATCGCCTTCCTGTCTCAGGCGCGGGCAACCTGGGATGTGCTCGGACTCGAGATCCCGATACCCACCGCACTCCTGACCGTGATCGTGTTCGAAGGATGGCGCTACTTCCCCTTCGCGTTCCTCTTTCTGATGGCGCGGTTGGCGGCGATGTCTGACGAGCCGGAAGAGGCCGCGCTTGTCGACGGAGCGACCCCCTGGCAGTCATTCCGGTTCATCGTGTTACCGCAACTCATGCCGATCATCAGTTTGCTTGCTGTGTTGCGTACGATCTGGACCTTCAACGAGTTCGATGACATCTTCCTGCTGACTGGTGGTGCCGCAGGCACCGGTGTCGCGAGCATTCAGATCTACAACTACCTAACCGTGCAGCGCAATGTTGGCGCAGCGGCGGCGCAATCGGTGATCATGGCATTGGTGCTGGTGGCCATGCTCGCCGTCTATCTGACGATCCTGCGTAGGAGGGGAGAGCGGGTATGAGCGCCGAAACTGTTATCACCCCGCCGAGTCAGGTCGCCGCACCACCGGAGCCACGCCGCATGCCTCGTGGCACCCGTCACCATGTGCAGAGCCGGGTTTTCCGTATCGGCCGCTGGGTGGTGATCATCGGGTTCCTCATTGCGACGCTAGTGCCGTTCTACTACATGCTTTTGCTGTCGGTGAAGCCGATCGAGGCGTTGCTCCAAGATCCCGCCTCCATGATCGTCAAGCCTTCGGAGTTCACGCTGCAGACCTACGTCGACGTGCTGTCCTCCCCAGCTGCCGGAGGCCAGGGATTCGGCCGCTTCCTGGTCAACAGCGCTGTCGTCGCCCTCGCCTCGGTGGCGTTGGCACTGCTCATTGGGATCCCCGGTGCGTACGCCATCGCCCGGCTGCCGTTCATCGGCCGGCGCTACGTGAGCGGCGTCTTCCTTGCCGCCTATCTGTTCCCGGCGCTCTTGATGGCCATCCCGCTGTTTGTGGGATTCACTCGGCTGGGACTCCGTGGCTCCCTTGTCGGACTGATCATTGTCTACACCGCACAAACCGTGCCGGTGGCGATCTACATGCTGCGTAACTACTTCGAGACGGTGCCTGAGTCCATCGAGGAGGCCGGTCTTGTCGATGGCCTGAGCCGCATAGGCGTGCTGCGTCAGATCAGCTTGAGACTCGCCATGCCGTCGATCATGTCCACCGGATTGTTCGTGTTCATGATCGCCTGGAACGAGTTCTTGTTCGCACTGCTGTTCCTTGTCGACCGGCGGGAGCGCTGGACTGTCTCGCTCGGTCTGTCCCAGCTCTCCGGCAGCGTCGAGATCCCGACCACCGTCTTGATGGCCGGCTCGGTTGTGCTCACCTTGCCGATCATCATCATCTTCTTTGCCACCGAGCGTCTGCTCACCGGCGGCCTGACTGCCGGGGCTGAGAAGGGATAGGCGGTGTACGATCCGCTCAGTGTTGCCGATCTTGTTCACGACGAGCTGCGGCAACGCATTGAAAGCGGTTATGAGGCCTCGGGCATTGAAGTTGATCTTGCGGGGACGGCTGTTGATGATCTTGACCGGCTGGAGGCGCTGTACCTCGAGCTGATTAACGCTCGCCGCAGATCTGACTGGCGCTATGAGGAACCGGACTCACTCGACGACATCCTCGACGCCATGCCGGCCCGCCCGCTTGAGGTGACCGATCCCCCTGGGTCACCTCCTACGGAGCTGGGCCAACGGATCCTCGGCGGCTGGCTGGGTCGCATCGCCGGCTGCAACCTAGGCAAGCCCGTGGAGAACGGCGACTTTTGGACTCCGGAGCGGATCCGCGCATACCTGGAAATGGCGGACGCTTATCCATTGCGTGACTACATCCCGGCACTGGATCCCATGCCCGATGGGTTCTCGCTCCGCGAGAACTGGCCGGAAACCACCCGCGGGCGGGTCCGGGGTTCGGCTCGTGATGACGACATCGACTATTCGATCTTGGGCGTGTGGCTGCTGGAACGTTACGGGCTCGAGCTCACGCCTCGTCTGGTCGCGACGGCCTGGCTGTCCTTCCTGCCTTATTTACGGGTGTTCACGGCCGAACGAGCCACGATGGCCAACCTGTTGCACAACGTGCCTATCACCGCGATCGGTGAAACCCGCAACCCGTACCGGGAGTGGATCGGCGCCCTGATCCGCGCCGACGTGTACGGCTGGGTGTTGCCGGATCGACCCGGTACGGCAGCACGGTTGGTTTACCAGGACGCCTCGCTGTCACATCGCAGCAACGGCATCTATGCCGCTATGTGGGCTGCCGCTCTGGTCTCGGCTGCTTGCGTCGCCAGCTCGGTGACCGAAGCTATCGAGCGATCGCTGGAGTACGTCCCCGCGCGATCGCGGCTGGCCGAGGCTCTGGGATTCGTCAACGAGCTCTATCGCACCAGTCAGACCTGGGAGCAGGCACTGGAAAAGATCCGCTCCCGTTTCGGCCACTACAGCTGGGTGCACTCGATCAACAACGCTTGCCTGATCAGCGCCGGTCTGCTGTGGGGTGCGAACGACTACGCGGCGACAGTCGGGCTGACTGTGCAGGGCGGCTGGGACACTGATTCCAACGGCGCCACGGCCGGATCGGTTGTCGGTACAGTGCTCGGGGCTGCAGCGCTGCCGGCGCACTTTGTCGAGCCCCTCCAGGACCGCACCAGGTCGGCCGTGTTCGGCTATGACCACTCCCAGATTTCCGATCTGGCCGCGCGCACGGTACGGCTGGCCGAACAATCGCTCCCCGGTTCGTCGAGCGGCACGTCAAGTAGTTGAGTGGCAGATGGCCTATCTGATTCAGCTCAGTCAGCCTCGACAAGTCGAGGTTCGCGACTATCCGACTCCCGAGCCGGGGCCCGGTGAGGTGCGGGTACGGACGCTCTACTCGGGGATATCAGCGGGCACTGAGCTCGCAACATACCGCGGCACCAACCCTTACCTGGAGAAGCAGTGGGATCCGGACGTGGGGTTGTTCATGCCTGGGCAGGCGACGTTCTCCTACCCCGTCGATGTCTGGGGCTACTCGGAAGTGGGTGTGGTGGAGGCCGTCGGTTCGGACGTGATCGATGTCTCGGCTGACGATGTGGCCTGGGGCATCTGGGGGCACCGCTCCCACGCCGTACTGCCAGCTGATCGACTGGCCGGTCATCAGTTGCCCGAAGGACTTGATCCCCTAGTCGGCACATTCGACCGGGTCGGCGCTGTTGCCCTGAACGCCGTCCTGGCCAGCGGCGCCTGTGTCGGAGAGCGGGTGGCGGTCTTCGGTCTGGGTGTCATCGGCCTGCTGACCACCCAGCTGCTGATCGCCCAGGGCAGCAGCGTGTTGGCCGTCGACAACATGCCGCACCGCCTCAAGCTCGCCGAGCAGTTCGGAGCGACCAGCTTTCCGGCGCGGGAGGGCGACCTTGCCCTATTGATGCGAGAGCACGGCGATGGCCACGCCCCAGACCGGGTGATTGAGCTCACCGGTGCCTATCCCGCCCTGCACCAAGCGATCCGGGTAGCAGGAGTGGGCGGCACCGTGGTAGCTGCCGGCTTTTACCAGGGTCCGGCAACCGCGCTGGACCTCGGCGAAGAGTTCCACCACAACCGGGTCACCATCGTCGCTTCGCAGATCGGCGCCGTGCCGCCAGCTCTCAGCACCCGGTGGACTCGGGAGCGGCCTGTCTCTTATACACATCTCCGAGCCCACGAGACGGTGAG
>JBKPBV010000023.1:0-12347 GCA_046727055.1 Actinomycetota bacterium
GTGCTGGACCTGGTGTTTGAGGTGCGTCCGCTGTTTACCGGGCCGATTCCGGACGGCATGGAGAGATGTGGGCCGCTGCAGGACGAGGTGATGGTGGCGGCTAACGATCTGCGGGAGTTGCTCCCGGGTGAGAAGGGGTCGAAGTAGTTGGTCCTCCAGGTCGCCCCGCCATGGGTATCATCACCCGTGCCCGTGCTAAGGGCACAGAGGGAGGTAGCGTGAAAATCCGACTCGAGCGCGACGTCTTGGCTGAGGCCGTGCAATGGGCCGCACGCAGCCTGCCGCTACGCCCGAGCGTGCCGATTTTGGCTGGACTCCTGGTCCGCGCGGACGCCGAAGGCGTCACCTTTTCGAGTTTCGACTACGAGACTTCGGCGCAGATCCATGTCACGGCTGCGGTTGCCGACGAGGGTGCTGCCCTGGTTTCGGGTCGGCTCCTCGCTGACATTTCCCGTAGCCTGCCACCCAAGCCGGCCGACATCACCGCCGACGACACCAAGATGGAGCTGATCTGCGGCAGCGCCCGATTCACCCTGCAGACGTTGCCGGTTGCGGATTACCCGTCTTTGCCCAAGGTGCCGGAAGCCACGGGGACAGTACCCAGCGCCGGATTCGCCCAGGCCGTTTCGCAGGTCGTGGTCGCCGCGGGCCGCGATGAACTGCTGCCGGTCTTCACCGGCGTACGGGTCGAGATCGACGATGACACGATCTCGCTGCTCGCCACCGACCGGTACCGGATGGCGTTGAAGGAGCTGACCTGGAATCCGAGTCGACCCCAGATCTCCGCGACCGCGTTAGTTCCGGCCAGGGTGCTCAGCGAGACCTCCCGCTCCATGACGGCCGGCGAGGAAGTGACGCTGAGCCTGGCCGATAGTGGCGCCGGCGACGGAATCATCGGATTCGAAGGTCACGGTCCGGCGGGGGAGCGCCAGACCACGACCCGCCTTTTGGACGGGGAGTTTCCCAAGGTCCGGCACATCATGGACACGCCAGCAGTGATGAACGTCCGGGTGAACACCGCCGATGCGATGGCGGCCGCCAAGCGCGTCGCGTTGGTTGCCGAGCGCAACACCTCACTGCGGATGCTGATGGGTGAGGGTCTCGTCACCTTGGAAGCGGCGACCGGTGATCAAGCTCAGGCGTCGGAAGCAATTGAGGCGACTATTGATCAACCCGGTGGTGGTGATCCGGCCGTGACGGCTGCGGGTTTCAATCCGAGCTACTTGCTGGACGGGCTGGGGGCGTTCGACACCCCATACGTGAACTTTGGTTTCACCGCTCCCAGCAAGCCCTGCCAACTCACCGGCCTGGCAACTCTTGACGGGGATCGGTTAACCGATTATCGCCACGTGATCATGCTCATGAGACTGCCCACTTAATTTAGAGCTGTCGCGATTTATCGGACGCTCGCAGCTGGCGATCTCCCTGCTCAAAATCAAGGCCTGTCCAGCGATCCTCAAGCTCTGTTATGTTGACGAAACCATCGAGGTAAGGGGTTTCCATGCAGCTGGGAATGGTCGGTCTGGGCCGGATGGGCGCCAACATCGTTCGCCGTTTGATGCGAGACGGGCATGAATGTGTCGTCTTTGACGTTAATCCCGATTCGATCAAGCAGCTCGAAGGTGAGGGCGCGACGGGCGGCTTCACGCTAGAAGAGTTTGTCGGCAAGCTTCAGCGACCCCGCGCGGTGTGGGTGATGATTCCCGCCGGCATTACCGGCAGAACTGTCGATCAGCTGGCCGGGTTGCTCGATCAAGGCGACATCATCATCGACGGCGGTAACTCCAACTACCGCGACGATGTACGCCGGGCTGCCAAGCTTCGCGAACAAGGCTTGCATTATGTCGACGTCGGTACCAGCGGCGGCGTTTTCGGCTTGGAGCGCGGTTATTGCCTGATGGTGGGTGGCTCCGAGGAAGCCGTCAAGATCATCGACCCGGTCTTGAAGACCATCGCTCCGGGTGTCGGTGACATAGCGCGTACGCCGGGCCGGGCCGGCGAACTGGCGCCGGAGGAGCAGGGCTACCTGCACTGCGGGTCGTCCGGCGCGGGGCACTTCGTGAAGATGGTGCACAACGGCATTGAGTACGGGATCATGGCCGCTTTTGCTGAGGGCCTGAACATCTTGAACAAGGCCGACGTTGGCCTGGAAGCTGGCGAGCATTCGGCCGAGGTAGCGCCGATGGAGGAGCCGGAGTATTACCAGTTCCAGATCGACACGGCTAAGGTTGCCGAGCTGTGGCGCCGCGGCTCGGTGATCTCCTCGTGGTTGCTGGATCTGACGGCTACCGCATTGCAGGCCAATCCCAGTCTTGACGGCTTGGCTGGACGGGTGTCGGATTCCGGCGAAGGCCGCTGGACGGTGAAGGCGGCCGTTGACATCGGCGTACCGGCCCCGGTGCTCGCAGCTTCACTCTTCGAGCGTTTCGCCTCCCGCGGCGAAGACCACTTCGCCAACCAAGTGCTCTCTGCCATGCGGCAGCAGTTTGGTGGCCACCAGGAACTCCCGGCCGGAAGTGAGCTCGAAGCGGGCGGAGCGAAAGCGGACAAAGTCGGCGCACCGACCAGCTGATAAAGCGCGAGGCGCTAGCAGCTCTAGAAAACTGTCGTCAGGCGCCGATCGCCGCGCGCACCTGGCTCAGCATGTCCTTCTCGCCCTGACTCACCTGTTCCGCGCCGAAGCCGATGAAACCGCCTTCTTTGGCGGCGTCCGCCGCGGCCTGCGCACTCGCGAGCAGCCACTGCTTGTATGCAGCGGTCTCTTCGGCGGTCGCCTTGGAGCTCACGACGGTGCTCACTGCCCGCAGCTCCTCGAGGATGTGTTGACGTGGATCCGAGCCCTGGGTCGGTTTGAAGTCGGTGAGTGGGTTCTGTCTTTGTTGCGCCATCGCCTGGAGATCCAGCGCGACATCGGCGAGTAGTTGCTCACGGCTGGGCGGATTCGTCGCCGACTTCAACGACGCCGCGGACTCCTTCGCTAGCTCTATCGGACCGCCAGGGTCGGCCAGGGAGATTGCCATCCCAGCTACCAACGGTGCCCGCCGAACACGGGCCCATTCCTCTTCGGTGAAATCACTCTTCGTCGTCATGGGGCTAGATCATCACATTCGCCCACCACTCCGGCAGCATTTGGCAAGGCGTTTCTTCGCACAAGGCCACAAGTGACAGCCACATCGGCGGTTTCAGGTTGCTTTCGTGGCCTCGTGCGGAGAGACGGGGCAGGGGTGGGTGTCCAGATAGGCTTCGAGAGGTGCGGATCGCGCGCCGCCGTGCTGAGCAGGAATGAGCAGACACGCACTCGTCTGCCAGTGACGACGAAGTAGGCGGGTTCCGAGCGCGATCCACAGCGAGCGAAGCGAGCCAAAATGTACGTCGACCACCTGCAATTGGCCGATTTTCGGTCGTACGGGTCGGTCGACCTGCCGCTCGAGGCCGGGGTAACCACTTTCCTCGGGGCAAACGGGCAGGGCAAGACAAACCTCGTCGAGGCGATTGAGTACCTGTCGACGATGAGCTCGCATCGGGTGGCTTCAGAGGTGCCTTTGGTCCGGTCGGGCGCTGCCCAGGCGATTGTGCGAGCCGGCGTACGCGCCGGACTGGATGATCCGCGACGGCTGACGCTGGAGCTGGAGATCAATCCTGGCAAAGCCAACCGGGCCAGACTGAATCGTTCGCATTTGCGCCACGCCCGCGAGATCATCGGCGTGCTGCGGACCGTGGTGTTCTCGCCGGCGGACATCACGATCGTCAAGGGTGATCCCAGTGAACGGCGACGCTTTCTCGATGATCTCCTCGTGACGCGCTGGCCGCGGCTCGCCGGCGTACGCGCGGACTACGAGCGGGTACTGCGGCAACGCAACACGCTGCTCAAATCCCTTAGCGGACGGCTACGGGGTGGCCCGCCGCCGGCGGACGCCGAAGCAACGCTCGATGTCTGGGATACCCACCTGGCACGGGCCGGCAGTGAGCTGCTCGAGGCGCGATTGACGACTCTTGCAGACCTGGCGCCGCATGTCAGCAAGGCGTACGCCGACATTGCGCCGACCAACAACGACGCCACGGCGGAGTACCGCGCCTCTGTGGACCTCGACGGCCGTCGACCGGATGAGCACGGCAGCTCCCGATCCGATCTCAGTGCTGCGTTGCAGGCTGGGATGGCCGAGCGCCGGGCTGACGAGATCCAGCGCGGGGTTTCGCTGGTGGGACCGCACCGCGACGACATCGCGCTGACGCTGGGGATGCTGCCCGCGAAGGGTTATGCGAGTCATGGTGAATCATGGTCGTTCGCCCTTGCCCTCCGCCTGGGCAGCTTCCACCTGCTGCGGGCAGATGGGGTGGAGCCGGTGCTGGTGCTCGATGATGTGTTTGCAGAGTTGGATTCGGTACGCCGGGAGCGCTTGGCTGCGGGCGTACGGGTTGCTGAGCAGGTGCTGGTGACGGCCGCGGTCGGCGCGGACGTGCCCGAGTTGCTGGCCGGGCGCCGCTTTCGGGTGGCTGGTGGGGAGGTAATGCCCGATGCCTGAGGAGGAGCAGAGCGCCGAGAAGCGCGAGCAGCCGCCGCACGATCCCACCGGTCTGGAACTCGCCCAGACTGTCGCGCGCTCCCTCGGTGCCCAGGCGCGACGCCGGCGCCGACCCAAGCCGCCGCGACCCGTCGGGCCTCAGGTATCCGGCGCGCGGGCGGATGACCGGGATCCCAAGGTGCTTGCTGACGCGGTCGAGCGATTGGTGGAAACCAAGGGATGGACCACGGAGATCAACGTGCATACGCTGCTTGCCCGCTGGGCGCTGCTGGTGGGCGCCGCCAACGCGGAGCATTCACGGCCCGAGGCGTACGCGGACACCGTCTTGACGGTTCGCACCGACTCGACAGCATGGGCGACCCAGCTGCGTTACCTGGCACCCCGACTCGTGGCGATGCTTAATGAGCAGCTGGGAGACGGCACAGTGACCCGGATCAAGGTGCTCGGTCCGGACGCTCCTTCCTGGAAGAAGGGTCGGCTGTCGGTTCGGGATGGCCTGGGCCCGCGTGACACCTACGGCTGACCGTTTCTTGAACCGCGCACCGCCGGGCTGCGCAGGAACCGGAGCACCCGTTCGGTCTGGTCCGGCAATAGATGACCCGACTCCGGCAGCAGGTGCACGGTGGCGTGCGGCACGATTGTGGTGAGCCGGCGCTCGGTTTCGTACGAGTCGATCATCGCGTCCTTTCCGCCGAGCACGGCCAGCAGCGGAGCCGCAATGCCCTGGAGGGCAGCGTCGGAGAAGGTCGGAATCGGCTCTGTCCGGGGCCGGAAGTGCCTGGAGATGAGCAACGCGAAGGCGCCGAGCGGGTCGTCGCCTGCGAAGTCGGCGGCGCCGGGCCCGAGCGCGAGTCGCATCGTCTGCCGCAGCCCCTTCTCTCCGAACGGCCGCAGCGCGAGCGCGGCGAGCAGGACGCCGAGTTTGCGACGGCCGATCCCGCTGGGTGCCAGAATTGCCAGCTTGGTGACCCGTTCGGGACGCCGCACGGCGTAGTCCAACGCCAGCCAGCCACCGAGTGACACTCCGAGCATCGCGGTCTCGCCGAGCCCGAGCGCGGCGAGTACGTCGTCCAGCCACCTGGCGTGGGCGTCGGAGTCCAGTCGTGGCCTGGCCGGAGCGCTCAGTCCGGGTTCGCCGATCACGTCTACGGCGTAGACGCGCAGCTGCCGAGCAAGCCGTTCGATCTGGGGGAGCCACATCGCCGTGTTGGCGCCGGAGCCCTGGAGCGCCACGACGGGCGGTGCGGCGGGTGACCCGCTCGCCACGACGAATGTTTCCCCTTCACTTGTGGGGACCGTGAGAGCCTCGTTCGGAACTGGCCAACTACGCAGAAGTTCACGGTAGTGGAGTTCCACGGCGGCCGCACCGGCGTCAGATCGGTAGATCATGAGTCCGTCTCCATGAGCGTGTCGATGATGTGCAGCATCGCCGCGGTTGTCGCCGCATCGCCGAAGATGACGATCTTCAAGTGGGCCAGCTCCTCGTCGTAGATCGTTTGGATCCGCAGGTCCGCGGCGGCGGCCATGACGGTGTTGCTCACCCGGTCAGCCGTCGCACGTCCGACGGCGTCGATCTCGACCACGCTGGCGACCTGCACGCTGCGGACGCGTCCGGCGCTGGCCCGTGGGCTTTCGGGCACCGGCCCGCCGGTGAGCGCTTCCAGATCGGCGCGAGCGATCCGGTACTGCTTGCCGATTCTGACGGCTTTGAGCTGCCCGTCCCGGATGTAGTTGCGAACGGTCCGCACATGCAGGCCGAGCCGCTCGGCGACCTGCTCCACGGAGTAGAGCTCTTGTGTCACGTAACTTACCGTAGCATGCGGCTGCTTTAGGTAAAATAAAGGAACTTAAGGAGTTGTGAGTTGTACCAACCCTGCGGACCCGCGTGACACGTACGGCTGGAGGTCCCTCAAAAAACTGACACTGGTTCGCCGCCGATCGGCTCCTGACGGCGTGTCGCGCAAACCAGCGTCAGATTTTGAGAGACCGGGCCGCGAGACCCGTCAACACTAAGATGCCCCACACCGCCACGACCAGCAGCACTAAACGAGCAGGATCGAGCCGTACGCCAGCAGGGCCGGGATGGTCTTGCGGTTGATGCCGGCACGGGCCGTTTGCACTGCCACAGGGTAAACAGCCAACGGCTCACGGCGCTCTCAGCGGCTGAGGGTGCGTACGGGGACTCATCGGACGGCTCGTACGGCCGCAAACTGGCCACGCAGACCTTGCCAGGCACACTTTTGTGCGGCCGGAGCTCCGCTGGAACAGCCCGCCGGAGACACCCGCGCGCTAAACTAGACGAGGTTACAAGGGCGAGTCGAGTGCCTCGTTTTGGCCGCTACAAAAGGGCTCCAACGTGGCATTGCTCAAATCGGAATCGTCAGCGTGACCATCAAGGAACCAAGCGAACAACAACCTTGGCGTGCCGCCTGCGTCACCTGTTCACGAGGTGAGGTTCGGGCGGCGCACGTATGACAGGAGCCCCGCCCTGGTGCAGCATTTTGACCAGCCCGATGACCTCGAGCCGGCCCAGCACGACCCCATCATTGTGAACTCGAGGTCCCATCCGGCGGCGGCTGATGTGATCAACCACCTCGAGCCCGGCGAATACGACTCGGAGTCGATCACTGTTCTGGAGGGCCTGGAGGCGGTACGCAAGCGGCCCGGCATGTACGTCGGCTCCACCGGGGAACGTGGCCTGCACCACCTGGTCTATGAAGTGGTGGATAACTCAGTCGACGAGGCACTGGCCGGATTCTGCGACATGATTGTGGTCCGTATCCTGCCCGAGGGCGGGATCCAGGTGATCGACAACGGTCGCGGCATCCCGGTCAAGGACCATCCCAGGGAGAAGATCCCGGCTATCACCTTGGCGCTCACCGTGCTGCACGCCGGCGCCAAGTTCGGTGACGGCGGCTACAAAGTCTCTGGCGGTCTGCATGGCGTTGGCGTTTCGGTGGTTAACGCGCTGTCGGCGCGGCTTCTGGTTGAGGTCAAGCGCGACGGTTATCGGTGGACCCAGAGCTTCACCTACGGCGTGCCCGACGGGCCGCTGGAGCGGCTGGAGCCGAGCCCGGAGACCGGCACCACAGTCACGTTCTACGCCAGCCCGGAGATCTTCGAGACCACCAACTACACCTACGACACCTTGGCCGCGCGGTTCCGGGAAATGGCCTTCCTCAACAAAGGGCTGACGATCACCATCGTCGACGAGCGACCCGACCATAAGGATGACGACGGCAACGCGTACGCCGACACGTTCCGCTACGACGAGGGTTTGATCGATTACGTCCGCTACCTGACCGGCAGCAAGGAGCCGGTGCACTCCTCCGTGATCGCTTACGAAGCCGACCGGCCGGACCGAGGCATCAGCCTAGAGGTCGCCATGCAGTGGAACACCTCCTACACCGAGTCGGTGCACACTTTCGCCAACACGATCAACACCCATGAGGGCGGCACTCATGAGGAAGGCTTCCGGGCAGCGCTCACCAACACGGCCAACAAGTGGGGCGAGAACTGGGGATTGATCAAGAAGCCGGAAGATCGGCTGTCCGGAGACGACATCCGCGAAGGGCTCACTGCGATCATCTCGATCAAGCTCGCCGAGCCGCAGTTCGAGGGTCAGACCAAGACCAAACTCGGCAATACCGAGGCGCGCTCTTTTGTCCAGCAGGTGGTCAATTCCAAGCTGGGTGACTGGTTCGAGCAGAACCCCGGCGAGGGCAAGTTGATTATCCGCAAAGGTCAGGCGGCGGCGATCGCACGCCTCGCCGCGCGGAAGGCGCGTGACGCGGCCCGTGATCGTAAAGGATTGTTGGGTCGCAGCGGGCTGCCTGGCAAGCTTGCGGATTGCCAGTCGACCGATCCGGAAGAGTGCGAGGTCTTCATCGTCGAAGGCGATTCGGCTGGCGGGTCGGCCAAAGGCGGCCGCGATCCGCGGATCCAGGCGATCTTGCCGATTCGCGGCAAGATCCTCAACGTTGAGAAGGCCCGGATCGATCGGATCCTGCAGAACACCGAGGTGCAGGCGATCATCTCAGCGCTCGGCACAGGGGTTCATGAGGACTTCGATATCGCCAAGCTGCGGTACCACAAGATCATCATGATGGCTGACGCCGATGTTGACGGCGCGCACATCCGCACCCTGCTGCTCACGTTGATGTTCCGCTTCATGCGGCCCTTGATTGAAGCCGGGCACGTGTTTCTCGCTCAGCCACCGCTGTTCCGGCTCGGTTGGACTAATGCACCACATGAGCTGGCGTACACCGATGCCGAGCGCGACGCGCTGCTGCGCGTCGGTGCCGAGGAAGGCAAACGGCTGCCGAAAGAAAACGCGATCCAGCGCTACAAGGGTCTCGGCGAGATGAACCCTGATCAGTTGTGGGACACCACCATGGACCCGAACAACCGGATCCTGCTGCAGGTCACCCTCGACGACGCTGCTCAGGCCGATGAGATGTTCTCGATCTTGATGGGGGAGGACGTGGAGCAGCGCCGCTCATTCATCCAGCGCAACGCGAAGGACGTGCGCTTCCTTGACATCTGACGGTGCTCGGCCGGGGGCCCGATGCGCGCGGCGGGAAACCATCCGCACCTCCGCTGCGCTTCGGTGCTCCCGCCAGGCCCATCCAAACCCGCCGCGCACCTCGGCTCCCCCGACCTTGTGTCACCCAGGACCACGAGGCGCTCCGCGTTGCGCTCAATTCCCTCGCCCGCACCTGAAAGCGATTACGCATGACTGACACACCTCAGGGCCCCATCGCTGATCGGCGGGAGCCGGTAGATCTGCAGGACGAGATCCAGAAGTCCTATCTCGATTACGCGATGAGTGTGATTGTGGGTCGTGCGCTGCCGGATGTCCGCGACGGCCTCAAGCCGGTGCACCGCCGGATCATCTACGCGATGTACGACGGCGGGTATCGGCCGGATCGCGGCTGGAACAAGTGCGCGCGTGTAGTCGGCGAGGTGATGGGCCAGTACCACCCGCATGGCGACACCGCGATATACGACACGCTGGTTCGGCTTGCGCAGCCGTGGGTGATGCGCTATCGGCTGGTCGCCGGACAGGGAAACTTCGGATCAGCCGGCAATGACAAGGCCGCCGCCATGCGCTACACCGAGTGCCGGATGGCACCGCTGGCCATGGAGATGGTGCGCGACATCACCGAGAACGCGGTTGACTTCAAGCCCAATTACGACGGCAAGGAATCCGAGCCGGTTGTACTGCCCAGCCGCTTCCCCAACCTGCTGGTCAACGGTTCCACCGGCATCGCAGTCGGCATGGCGACCAACATCCCCGCCCACAACCTGCGGGAAGTCGCATCGGCCGTGCAGTGGTCGTTGGAGCACCCGGATGCCTCAGCGGAGGAACTGTTAGAGGCGGCGATCGCACGTATCCCGGGTCCCGATTTTCCCAATGGCGCCTTGATCGTCGGCCGCCGTGGTATCGACGATGCATACCGTACGGGTCGCGGCTCGGTGATCATGCGCGCAGTGGCCGACATCGAGGAAGATCGCGCCGGCCGTACCCAGCTGGTGATCACCGAGCTGCCACACATGGTCAACCCGGACAACTTGGCGCTCAAGATCGCGGAGCTGGTCACCACCGGCAAGATCAACGGCATCGCCGACATCCGCGACGACTCCTCGGCCCGTACCGGACAGCGACTGGTGATCGTGCTGCGGCGCGATGCGCAACCGCGGGTGGTGCTGAACAACCTCTACAAGCACACCCAGCTACAGGAGACGTTCGGCTGCAACATGCTGGCGCTGGTCGACGACGTGCCGCGTACGCTGCGGCTGGACCAGTTCATCTCCTTCTGGATCGCCCATCAGATCGAGGTCATTCAGCGGCGTACGCAGCACCGGCTGGACGATGCCCAAGCGCGCGCGCACATTTACCGCGGCCTGGTGATCGCGCTGGATCAGTTGGATGAGGTGATCGCCCTGATCCGGCGCAGCTCGAGCACCGATGATGCCCGGGAGGGCTTGAAGACGCTGCTCGAGATCGATGATCTGCAGGCCAACGCGATCTTGGACATGCAGCTGCGCAGGCTCGCGGCGCTGGAACGGCAGCGGATCGTTGATCAGCTGGCCGAGTATGAGCGGATCATCGCCGACCTGATCGACATCCTGGCCAAGCCGGAGCGGCAGCGGAAGATCATCAGCGAGGAACTGGCCGAGATCGTCGAGAAGTACGGCGACGAGCGTCGTACCAAGATCATCGGCGCCGATGGTGATCTTTCGAACGAGGACCTGATTCCCGACTCCGAGGTGGTCGTAACGATCACCCGCGGCGGGTACGCCAAGCGCACGAACACCGACCTGTACCGGGTCCAGAAGCGTGGTGGAAGGGGCGTACGTGGTGCGACGCTGCGTGCCGATGATGAGGTCGACCACCTGTTCGTCACGACCAACCACCACTGGATCTTGTTCTTCACCAACAAGGGCCGGGTGTATCGCGCCAAGGCCTGGCAGCTGCCCGAGGCGGGCCGGGATGCGCGCGGCGGACATGTCGCGGGTCTGCTGTCGTTTATGCCGGACGAGGAGATAGCGCAGGTACTGGCCATCCGGGATTACTCCGCGGCGCCTTACCTGTTGCTCGCCACCAAACGCGGACTCGTGAAGAAGACGGCACTGCAGGCGTACGACTCACCCAGGCAGGCTGGGATCATTGCGGTGAACTTCCGCGACGAGGACGACGAGCTGATCGGTGCCGAACTCTGCGGGGTCGATGACGAGGTGCTGTTGATCTCGCGGAAGGGTCAGTCGATTCGCTTCCCTGCCAACGATTCAGAGCTGCGGCCGATGGGCCGTGCTACCTCCGGGGTGACCGGCATGAAGTTCCGTCCGGGTGATGAGCTGCTGTCCATGTCGGTGATCCGAGCCGGTGCCGGCGACGATGAGCGCTTTGTGTTCACCGTGACCGATGGCGGATTCGCTAAGCGGACTCACGTTCATGCATACCGTCAGCAGGGCCGTGGCGGCCTGGGTATCAAGGCGATGAAACTCAACGAAGATCGCGGTTCTTTGGTGGGAGGGCTGGTCGTGACTGACAATGATGAGGTCATCGCCATCAAAGCAAGCGGTCAGATCACACGCAGCGCTGTTGCCGAAGTTCCCGTCAAGGGACGTGACACGATGGGAGTCAGGTTTGTCGGGGTAGCTGACGACGATTCGGTCGTGGTGATTGCCCTGAATCCTGAGACAACTGCAGAGGCAGCACGACTTGCAGACGAGACTGCTAGTAGTGATGATGCCAATTCGACCTCGAGCGTGGCTGAGGAGGAATCCTCGCTCGGGTCGGACGGCGATGGGGAACCCGTGACCCCGCACGGGACAACCGAGGATCCGGGGGATCCAGGAGGATGACAGGTGAGTAGAGGCAACGCGGAGCAGCCATCCGCCCAGACGCCGCAAGGTCACAACTCCCCGAGTCGCGTCGAGACGGCGGTGCAGGACCGACAACAGATCCAGCAGATTCCAGAAGCACGAGGTCCGCGGAACGAGAGGCTTGACCCCGAGGAATGGCCGCTCCGTCCGCAGGACCCGGTGGGCACTGGCCCTCAGGACCCGACAGCTGGTCCTCGGGATCAAAAACCAAGGCCTGCAGAGGAAGTGCACAAGAGCCCAAACGGCCAGGCCAAAAACGCTCTACCCCAATCACCCAGGACGGCTGTTCGTCCGGTGCCGACAGCCGGCCGGACTCCGGGTAGGCCTGCAAGTGCACCGCCGGCGATGCCCCAACAAGCGCCCGCGCCGCCTCCTCATCCGCCACATACTCAGGAGCGTCCGCTGCCTCAGCAATCGCCGCCACATACTCAG
>JBKPBV010000024.1:0-3599 GCA_046727055.1 Actinomycetota bacterium
GCCGGCCGCGTCGGGGTCATACTGCCCGTCGTGGGCGAGGGTTTGCAGGGTCGCGACAACAATCGACTCGGCATCAACCAGGAAATAACGTCGTGCCGCCGCACGGGTGTCAGCGAAGCCGAAGCCATCGGTGCCCAAAGAGCACCAGGTGTGGCCTACCCACCGGGCAATCTGATCTTGGACCCCGCGCATGTAATCGCTCACCGCGATCACTGGTCCCGGTGCGCCGTCCAGAGCGCGCGTGACGTACGGTCGACGTCGTTCCTCCCGCGGATGGGTGAGGTTCCATTTCTCTACATCGACCGCATCGCGGCGCAGTTCGTTCCACGAGGTGACCGACCAGACCTCCGCGGCGACGCCCCACTCCTCGGCCAGCATCTTCTGCGCCTTGAGCGCTGCCGTCATCGTCACCCCGGAAACCAGGATCTGGGGGCGGGGATGGTTGCCTTCGAGCGGGGATGGCGCGTACCGGTACATCCCGCGCAGCAACGCGTCCACGTCGAGGTTGTCCGGAGGTCCAGGCTGGGAAACGGGCTCGTTGTAGACGGTGATGTAGTAGATCAGGTCTTCACCGTCCGGATGGTCTGGATCGTCATGGCCGTACATCCGCCGCAGGCCGTCTTTCACGATGTGTGCGATCTCAAAACCGAAGGCCGGGTCGTAGTGAACGACCGCTGGGTTCGTGCTCGCGAGCAACGGCGAGTGCCCGTCGGCGTGCTGCAGGCCTTCGCCGGTTAGCGTGGTGCGGCCTGCAGTTGCCCCGATCAAGAAGCCCCGCGCCAGCTGGTCTGCCATTGCCCAGATCCAGTCGCCGGTCCGTTGGAATCCAAACATCGAGTAGAAGATGTAGAACGGGATCATCGGCTCGCCGTGCATGGCGTACGCGGATCCGGCGGCGATCACCGAGCCCATGGCGCCGATCTCGGAGATGCCCTCATGCAGTAGTTGGCCCTTTTCGGATTCCTTGTACGACAACAAGAGCTTGCGGTCGACCGACTCGTAAGTCTGGCCATGCGGGTTGTATATCTTGGCGGTCGGGAACATCGAATCCATGCCGAAGGTGCGGAACTCGTCCGGCGCGATGGGCACGATTCGATGCCCGATCTCCTTGTCCCGCATGAGATCACGAAGCAGCCGGACAAACGCCTGCGTGCTCGCCACCTTCGTCTTTTCGCCAGCCGATTCCATGAGCGGCGCGTAGACCTCGTCGCCGGGCAGCTTGATGACCGTGGGCTTCACCCGGCGCTCGGGGAGGTAGCCGTTCAACTCGCGGCGCCGCTGGTGCAGGTACTTGATCTCATCCGAGTCGTTGCCCGGGTGGTAGTACGGCGGGTTGTACGCGTCCTCGAGCGCGCTGTCGGGGATGTCCAAGTAGAGCCGGTCCCTGAAGGCCTTCAGGTCCCTGGTGGTCAGCTTCTTCATCTGGTGGGTGGCGTTCCTGCCTTCCAGGGCCCCAATAGTCCACCCCTTGACGGTTTGGGCCAAGATCACTGTGGGCTGACCGACATGTTCGGTGGCTGCCTTGAACGCCGCGTACACCTTGCGGTAGTCGTGACCTCCCCGCGAGAGCACCTTGAGCTGGTCGTCAGTCATCCCGGCAACCATCCTCTGTAGTCGAGGATCGGAGAAAAAGTTGTTGCGGATGTAAGCGCCGTCCTCGACCAGGTAGGTCTGGAACTGCCCGTCCGGCGTGATGTTGAGCTTTTTTACCAGCGCGCCATCCGCGTCGGCCGCAAGCAGCGGATCCCAGTCACGGCCCCACAGCACCTTGATCACATGCCAGCCGGCGCCAAGGAAGATCGACTCTAACTCCTGAATGATCTTGCCGTTGCCGCGTACCGGGCCGTCTAGTTGCTGCAGGTTGCAGTTGATCACCCAGGTGAGGTTGTCGAGCTCCTCGCGAGCAGGCAGCCCAATGGCACCCAGCGACTCCGGCTCGCCCATCTCGCCGTCGCCGAGGAAGCCCCAGATGCGCTGCTGGGATGTGTCCTTGATGCCGCGGTTGTGCAGGTAGCGGTTGAACCGTGCCTGGTAGATCGAGTTGATGGCGCCGATGCCCATCGAGACTGTAGGGAACTCCCAGAAGTGGGGCATCAGCCGTGGGTGTGGATAGGAGGAAAGTCCGTTGCCCGACCCATGCGACACTTCCTGCCGGAATGCGTCCAGGTGTTCAGTGGTCAACCGTCCTTCTAGGTACGCGCGGGCGTAAATGCCGGGAGACGCATGTCCCTGGATATAGACATGGTCGCCGCCACCCGGATGATCTTTGCCGCGGAAGAAGTGGTTGAAGCCCACCTCGTACAGACTGGCCGCGCTCTGGTAGGTCGCGATGTGGCCGCCGACTTCAAGGCCCTTGCGGTTGGCCTTGCTGACCATGATCGCCGCGTTCCATCGGATGAAGGCGCGAATGCGCCGCTCGGTGTGTTCGTCGCCTGGGAACCACGGCTCAGACTCGGGAGGAATTGTGTTGATGTAGTCGCTGCTGCGCAGCGCCGGAAGGCCAACCTGCCGCGCTCGCGCCTGCTCAAGCAGCTTGAGCATGACGAACCGAGCGCGGTTCCGCCCCTTATCCCGGAGCAGGCCGTCGAGGGACTCCAGCCAGTCCGCAGTCTCATCCGGGTCGACGTCGGGAAGTTGGCTGGGCAAGCCTTCGGCGGTGATAGCCGGATGAGGTCCTGGCGTAGCCATGGCAAGCTCCTTACGTCTCATCCAGCTCCCGGCGGGGCTGGAAGTACAGGTCGCAGTTGTTGCGCCACCCATCCTGTCACCCCCGCAAAGATCAACTGCGAGCCGCGGGTAGCCACATGCTCTACAGATTGCGACGCTCCGCGTCGCGGCGGATCGCGCGTGGAGTCCGCTGCCGTCGTCCTCGCTCGGAGACGATAAGCGTGTCTCCTCGCTCCTCCTCCGATCAGCGGTGCGCGATCCGCGGTCGCACATGGGTGATGTGGGGTTACGCGGGGCAGCATGCTCTGGCAGGCTTTGCCCAGTAGGTTCACCCGGACTGAATTCGTTGCTTCGGCGCTAGCCGGGGCTGGTCGGAAGGAGGCGGCACGCCGGGATGAGCGGGATCTCCTCTCGCCTTGATCGGACTGCTGCGGCACCTCGGTCGGCAGAACCCTGGTCACGGTTGTGGAGGTCTGAGTGACGGCCGCAGCTGGTGCCAGGGGATCCAAGAGCTTGAGTGACAAGTTGGGTCTGTCAGCCGGCCTGGTCATACAGGAGCTCGGCTGGGACGAGGACGTCGACGACGACGTACGGATCATCATCGAGGATGCGATCGAGGGCGAACTCATCGAAGAGGCGATGGAGGCCGTCGACCTCGTGCTGTTGTGGTGGCGGGACGAGGACGGGGATCTGGTCGATGGCCTGGTCGACGCGCTGACCGATCTCACGGATACCGGCTACCTCTGGCTGATGACCCCGAAGGTCGGACGCAGTGGCTACGTCGATGCCGCCGACGTCGCCGAGTCCGCGTTGACGGCTGGTCTGGCACTGACCAACAGCGTGCAGGTGTCACCTGACTGGACGGCCACTAAGCTGGTACGGCCAAAGGGCGCGCGCCGGTGAATCCGGCCCAATCGGGTGCGGTGGAGACG
>JBKPBV010000025.1:0-4429 GCA_046727055.1 Actinomycetota bacterium
CCACAAAGCAAATTCACCGGACGTTTACCGCACGTTTTACCCACAGCTAGCCCAGGGGAGACAAAAAGAAAGCTCAAAGGGGACGCACAGAATTGTGAAGAAACCGCACAGAATTGTACAGAAAAGCGACTTAGGTCCCGAGCTCATTGGGACTTTAGTCCCGAATTTCAGTCTTGCCTGGTCGCAGGCTATGGTCCGCGCGCTGCTGATGCGAGAAGGCGTTCAGTGATCTGACCCGAAGGGGAAGGATGGCGGACCGCAGCCACACCGAGGCCGTGGCTAGGCCGATTACCCGTCGGGCGTACTAGACATGGACGGTTTAGATCGAGACGATGTGTCGCGTGAGCCAGACATCAACAGGAAAGAGCCCACCAGCCGGCCCTGATGTTTCGGTCTGGTTCGATCAGAACCCGATCGGAGGCTCCGAGGGGCAGGTCATACTGAACATCGTTCTCCGAACCCGGGGACTCGCAAGTGCGGAAGTCGAGTCACTTGTGCTTTGGCGCCTCACTTCTTTCAATTACGAAGGACTCCTCTCTACTTTCAAGTACAAAGGACGGCTTGATCTACGCGTGCCTGGAAGGGTAGATGTTCTGGAAGGGCCAGCACGTTTCCCGTTTAGGATTGGGAGTATCGCTTCCGTGCGCATGATGTTGAATGTGCGGGAAGTAGAGGTCTTTCGCAGTGGCAAATCGCCTACGGTAGAGTCCGATTACTACAGTCGCATGTTCTTCACGAGATATGGCCGACTAACGGCGGTGCTCGGGAACGGTGCTGAGGTCGAGTTCACCCGATGGTGGTGGAGCGACTTCTCAGCTTTGGATGATCGCGAACGCCGTAGGCTTGATGATTTGCACAGGAGGCACATGAGGCGAGGAGAAGATCACTGAGCACGGCGTCTTCACGGTTTGCTTGATGGTCAGAAAAACGCGATCCCGCGATTGCGCACACGCCATGAGCTTGACCGCAGCCTGTGCATCATTGATTGGCGTTCGGCCTGTGTGTGACCGACCTTGCTCAGACCCTGGGGACGATCTTGACCCAGGCTTCGCGCACCGCCTTGAGCCGCTCAGCCTCTTGCTGGGGATCTTCGCATGGGATGGGGCGGATGAGGTAGTGGCACCTGCCGTCTTTGTCGATCTTGCTCGGGTGGCGCTCGATGATGATCTTGTCCACCAGCATCTCGGTCAGCGCGCGCCGATCAACAGCAGATAGGTCCTCCCATGCCAGCGAGGGGTCGGGCAACTCCGGCATGGCCGCCTCGCTAGTCAGACTCTTGGTGAAGGCGCGCCCAGCGACCGTATAACCCGCGGGCCGCTGAGAAGCTTCATGGCCGCCGTCGGCGGAGAGCCAGCCAGCAACCAGATCGAGGAACCCGGTCGCTTCTGTGAGGTCGGTGAGGTCGGCGGGATCCCTTCCCCACTCGCTCGTCCGTGCGCGTGCGTGCGCGCATTTCGGCTCGGGGCACGCGGCCCCGCGTGGCCGAGTCCATTCGGGTCTCGACACCGCGTGGCAGGTGCAATGATGTTTTCGGCTCGGGGCACGCGGCCCCGCCGCGGCAGCTTGGGGGAAATCATGCGCACGAAGATTCAACGACTGGTGCTATTGGTCATGTTAGTGGGCGGCTTGTCGGTCGCACTTTCGGCTCCAGCGAACGCCGCCACCAACCAGATCTCTGGGGTTGCGGTCCTTGACACGACAGGTGCCTGCCCACCCCCTCCGGTCGGGTATGAGGACTTCACTGACTTCACTCAGGTGTTGACGGGGAGTCTGGACGGCTGCTGGTACACGAATATCGAGTCGACCAGAGACAACGGTGCGCCGAGCGGTGTGTACATAGAGAGCGGTGAAGAGATCTTCGTTGGCAGCCTGGATGGCGGGCCGGTCGGTATGTTCTCTACAACGTACAAGTTCGAGTCCAAGTGGGATCCGGACGTGTCGACCGGCTCAGAGGTCCACGGACGTTGCCAGCACCCAATCGTTGAGGGCAGCGGCACCGGCGGCTTTGTGGGTGCCACCGGCCGAGCCGACTTCAAGGACGAAGTCACAACCGGACAGTTCTTCTACCGGGGCCACATCAAGCTCGCGTAGCCACGTCTTCCAGCCAAGTGCTGCCCACGCCCTGGGCTCCATACCGGGCCAGGCGCTTGCGCGCGCCCCGGTGCCCCAGAATTTTCTTGACCTGGTCAGCAACACCAAATACGCACCCGCGAGAGAAGGAAAGATCAACATCGGTTGGCTAAGGGCTTGATCATCGGGGGCGAACAGTGCGGTCGACACCGTTCCTGCCAGAGCCGCCCACCTAAACATGTTGACGACGCTAGGGAGCAGATACCGCCGCTTGCATCGGATCTTCTCGCCTCAATGTGTCGCACCCGATAGCGACCGAGCAGCCGAGGAATACACGCTGTCACGCGAGAGGTGGCCGGACCTTCCGACGAGGGTGTTGATGTGTCGCGACGACCGCCTCTTTCCTAAGGGCGGAACGGCTCGTGTTCGAGCTGGCCGCCGCTGCGTACGATTATGGCGGACGACTCGTCGATCTCGTGCCACACACCCGGCAGGTCCGAGAACGGCTCGGACGCGATCAGCCGGTCGCCGGACGTCGCCGTCGCGAACCACATCTTCTTCTCGGGATATAGCTGGTGCAGCGAGTCGACCTCGGCCGACGCGAAGAGGGACCGCGCCCGGCCCTCAGTCGCGTACCGCACGGCCCACAGGCTGCTGCCGTCCGAGACACCGAAGGTCCCTTGCACCATCGGCGCGACGCCGCGCTCGGTGGCGGCCGTTTCGATCATCCTGACGGTGCGCTCGAGCGCTCGGATCGGATCCTCCTCGAGCCCGAACGTCACCGCGAGCCTGAACACGACCTCCGTGTCGGTCGACCCAACCATGCCGGCGAACAGCTCCGGATCGATCGCCCACATGAGGTCCCGCCGGAGGACGTGGAAGTCACCGACGTAGCCGTTGACTTGAAAATCCCCCGACCACAGCTTGCTCGGGGACTGTTTAGGTGTCTATGCGGCTGTCTTGATAACGGTGTATCCGGCAGCTTCCAGGTCAGCGATCCTGGGCCGGATCACCTTCTCGGGGGTGCGTCGGGTGTAGTAGTCGGTGCCCAGGTCGTGGTAGCCGCTGCTGGTGCTCAGCATGTGCCAGATGGCGATGATTATGGCGTGTTCGGTGGCGACCAACGCCTTGGTGAAGCCACGGCGGGCGGCGAGGCGTTTGAACCGGACCGAGAGAAATCCGCTGTTGTGGCGGCTCACGTTCTTAGCAGCCATGCCCAGGGCGCGCTTGGCGTACCGGTTCCCGGGCCGCACAGCGACGTTCTTCTTCTTGCCGGCCGACTCGTGGCTGCCCGGGCAGACTCCCACCCAGGACGCCAAATGCTCGGGGCATTCGAAGATTGTCATGTCCGGCCCGATCTCGGCCAGCAGATCTTCCGTCCCTCGCAGACCCAGGCCCGGGACGGTGAGCAGCAGGTCCCGGGCCGGGCTAAAACCCGGCGCCTGCTGGATCAGCTCATCGATCCGGGCATCCAGCACCGCCAGCTCATCGGTGGCGGCGTCGATGCGGCGCAGCCGAAACGAGATCATGAACCGGTGATGCTCGTTGACCCGCCCGGTCAGCGCCTCGGTGAGCTCGTTGATCTTGGCCCGCATCCGACCCTTGGCCAGCTCGGCGATGGCCGCCGGGTCGTCGCGGCCCTCGATCAGCGCATGTAACATCAGCCGCGCCGACACCCCCTGCAGATCCGTGGCGACGCTGGACAGCTTGATGCAGGCATCCTCCAGGTTCTTCTCCAGCCGCTGCAGCTCCCGTGTCCGATCATCCAGCAGCCGGGCCCGGGCCCGGGTTAAATCCCGCAGCTGCCGCTGCTGCTCCGGCGGCACAAACGAGGCTCGCACCAGCTGATGCGCCGCCAAGTCGGCCAACCATTCCGCATCACAGACATCGGACTTGCGGCCCGGCATCGCCTTCACATCACTGGCCTTCACCAAGATCACATCCAGCTGCTCGGCCAGCACATAAAACACCGGCCGCCAATAATCGCTGGTGGACTCCATCACCACCCGCTCCACCTTGTCGGCGACCAGCCGATCCCGCAGCTTGATCAACTGCGGCGTCCTGGTCGACCAGGTACTCACCGTGCACTTCGTCGGCCGCGACCCACGTCCTTGCACCCGCAGGCACACCTTCAACTCGGCCTTGCCGACATCAATCCCGGCACAGCGCTGATACACCGCCTCCACACCGATCACCTCCCGATCTGCCCGCCCGGCCTCGCGCCAAGCGGGCTCGACAGGTCTTGGGGGAGGACGGTTAACAAACAAACGTTTGACTCACGTGCTCACAGCAACACTCCCTGGCCCCTGCAAGACGCCAGGCGTCGATCCTCCGGCCCAGGTTGTGCGTCGCGCTCACA
>JBKPBV010000026.1:0-5958 GCA_046727055.1 Actinomycetota bacterium
GCATGAGACGGCGAGGCTACATGGCGCCTCGCACTTCTTGGAACATCTGCTATTCAAGGGAACCTCGACTCGCAATGCCGAGCAGATTTCGGCCCTGATCGAGTCGGTGGGTGGCGAGCTGAACGCGTACACCGCGAAAGAGCACACCTGCTTCTATGCCCGCGTGCTGTACAGCGACGCCGAGCTGGCTCTCGACGTGCTCATCGACATGATCACTAACTCGCTGATCACGCTCGGGGACGTGGACGCGGAGCGCGCGGTGATCTTGGATGAGATCTCCATGCATGCCGACGACCCAACGGAGCTGGCCGGTGAAGCGGCAGCCGCTGGGATCTTCGGCAAGTCAGGGCTCGGCCGTACGGTGATCGGATCGCGCAGCTCGGTTGCTGGCCTCAGTCGGCCGCAGATTCTGCAGCACTGGAGGCGGCACTATCGCCCTGGATCCTTGGTGGTCGCAGCCGCCGGCAAAGTTGATCATGATCGACTCGCGCAGCGACTCAGCGTTCTTGATACACAACTGGAGGTGCCCGCGCCCGCCCGGCCAGACCCGACAATGTTCAACGGCCGCGGCGGGCTGATCATGCAGCGGCTACCACTGGAGCAGTGCAGCGCGGTGCTGGCGTTTCCCAGCCCCGGCATCTTCGACCAACGGCGTTATCCGCTTGGCCTGCTCTCCATGATCGTCGGTGGCGGCATGGCTTCTCGCCTGTTCGTCGAAGTACGGGAGCGGCGCGGACTGACTTACAGCATCGATGCCGGCGAGACGGCATATTCCGATGCTGGATTGTGGAGCGTGGAATGGCAGTGCGCGCCCGGTAAGTTGGCGCCGATTCTAAGGCTCGTTCGGGCAACCCTCGCCGAGGTGGCTGAGCACGGCATTACCGAGGAAGAGTTGGCGCGGGCGAAGGGTCAGATGCGCGGTCAAATGGCTTTGTCCTACGACGGAGCGGGCAGCCGGATGAGCCGTCTCGGGGTCAACGCTGTGCACGGCGATCAGCGCACCCTCAGCGAACTGCTGCGCTCCTTCGACTTGGTGCGCGCCGACCAGATACGCACTGAGGCAGAGGTGCTCTTCAGCCATCCCCCGACGCTCGCCATTGCCGGGGCCCGGGTGCCGGCTCGAGGAATCGAGTCGGTCCTCTCTGGGTGGTAAATGTCGAGTTGTCGGCGGCTCAGCTGGCTATAGCCTGCTGGGAGTCTGACAAGTCGGAAGGTGGTTGGGGATGACAAGGGTCGGGGTGTTTGGATCCCGAGGCCGGATGGGAGCCGAAGTCTGCCGCGCCGTGGAGTCCGCCCCGGACTTGGAGCTTGTTGCGGCGATCGACCTGGGGGATGACCGCACGCTCGCCGAGGCTGCGCAGGTCATGGTCGATTTCACCCACCCTGATGCAGTGATGGAGAACCTCTCCTGGTGCATCGATCATGGCATTCATGCCGTCGTCGGTACCACCGGGTTCACGGACGAGCGGCTGGACCGGCTGCGTACGGCCCTCGTTGATCATGACGGTGTCGGCCTGCTGGTTGCGTCCAACTTCTCCATTGGTGCGGTATTGATGATGCACTTCGCCGAGCAGGCGGCGGCTTTTTACGAGAGCGCCGAGATCATCGAGCTACATCATCCCGGCAAGGTCGATGCTCCATCGGGCACCGCGGCGAACACAGCACGCAGGATTGCGGCCGCCCGCAATGCCGCCGCACTCGCACCGCCGCCGGACGCAACGGTCCAGGAGTTGCCCGGCGCTCGTGGCGCGAAGGTGGACGGGATTCGAGTCCACGGCGTCCGGCTGCGTGGTCTCGTCGCGCATCAGGAGGTGCTGTTCGGCGCCGAGGGCGAGACGTTGACCATTCGGCATGATTCCCTCGACCGAGTGTCGTTCATGCCGGGCGTGATGGCGGCGGTACGCGCGATCGGCACTAGGCCGGGCCTCACCGTGGGGATTGAGCCCCTTCTTGGGATCGGATGACGTGAACAAATTACGAACCCGCCTCGGATGGGCTTCCCCCTTGATCGGCGTATTGATCATTGTCATGATCGTCGCCTTGATCTGCGTCGGGCTGTATGTCGGCGATCGGTACGCCGACCGCCGGGCGGAGCGACAGATCGCGCGTGCGCTGCAGCCGCCAATGGGAACGCCAACGTTCCCGCAGGTCGCCATCGAGGGCTTCCCGTTCCTCACTCAGGTGGCGGCCGGCTCGGTCGACAACATGCACGTTGTGGCCGATCAGCTCGGCGTAACAAGCAATGCGCGAGTGACGCTGGTGCGTGCCGACCTTGTGATGACTGACGTTGTGACCAAGGACTGGTTCAAAACGATGACGATCACCCATGCAGAAGGCACCTCCTTGCTGGACTACGCCAGACTCTCTTCACTCGCCGGTGCACCGCTGAGCTACGGCAGCGAGGGGCGGGTGGAGCTTGTCACCAAGACCACCGTGTTTGGCCGAGAGGTCGAGGCCGTGATCACCGGCTCGCTGCGTCTGAACGCGAAGGAGCAGACCATGACGCTGAGCGATGCAAAGATTGCGGTCGCCGGTGTGAACCTCCCTGATTTCACCGCTCAGGCGTTGCTGGCGGCGCTGCTCAGACCGATCTCGCTGCGGGGGATTCCGCTTGGTCTGACCGCCACCAGGATCACCGCGGCCGAAGACGGGGTGCATGTCGACCTGGTAGGCGACAACCTGGCAATCGCGTCCTAAGCGCCGCCAAGAGTCTCAGGTTCGGTCGCGAGCTCCGTATGTAGCCGGAGCTGTTTGAGGCGTACGGCATCATCGTCGGACCCGATCTCACGGCTAGCGCCGTCGGCCGCCCAACCTGCAGCGGTCAGGAACCGGCGCAAGGCCTCGTCATCAGCATTCACCCAGCAGCAAGCCCGGACAAAGCCATCGGCGCGCAACGTGTCGGCGCATGCGTTGAGCAGCCGAGAACCATGGCCTTGGTGTTGCGCTGCGGGATCGACGACGAACTGATCGATCGCACCCTCCACGCTCGCGTCGGCATCCTCGTCCAGGTTGGGCATGGTGGTTGCGAACCCGACGAGCCGCTTGCCGTCGGTTGCCACAAGAACCCGAAACGTGGCCTCTGGCGGTCGCTCGATGGCGGCGCGCCATGATTCGACCATTTCGGCCAACGACATCGAGGCGAGCAGCAACGGCGCCAGATCGGCTGGCCATTGAACGGCCCAGGATCGGCGTTGCAGTTCGGCAATGCTCGACGCCTCGGCCGGCCACGCGAGGCGTACCGAGGCTGCGATTGGTTCATCGGAAGCTGCACCCACGGCCGCGATGTTATCCGGGCTGTACCCTTTCCTCCCGTGGCCGCCGGTAGCTTGCAGATCCCGCCCTTGCTGGCCCCGAACGCGATGCGCATCGTGTCGTTGGGCGGTCTTGGCGATGTTGGTCGCAACATGGCCGTTGTCGAGTTCGACGGTCAACTGCTGCTGATCGACTGCGGCGTGCTGTTTCCCGAGGATGATCATCCTGGGGTGGATCTGATCTTGCCGGGCTTCGATGCGATTAGCGAGCGCCTTGGCGATGTGGCTGCCCTGGTGCTCACCCACGGCCACGAGGACCACATCGGCGCGGTGCCGTACTTGCTACGCCAGCGCTCCGATATCCCGATCATCGGGTCCAAGTTGACGCTGGCGCTGCTCGCGGAGAAGCTGCGAGAGCACCAGCTGCGCAACGTTCCGCAACGCAGGGTCACCGACGGTGACAAGATCACTGTCGGCAAGTTCCAGTGTGAGTTCATTGCCGTAAACCATTCCATTCCGGACGCCCTGGCTGTCGCGGTACGCACCACTGCCGGTCTGATCTTGCACACTGGTGATTTCAAGATGGATCAGCTGCCGCTGGACGGTCGCATCACCGACCTCCGTGCTTTCGCCCGGCTCGGTGAGGAGGGTGTCGACTTGTTTATGGTCGACTCGACCAACGCCGAAGTGCCAGGCTTTACCACTCTGGAGCGAGACATCGGACCTGCTCTCGAGCGGGTGTTCGAGGCGAGCCGACAGCGGGTGATCGTGGCCTGCTTCGCCTCTCATGTGTACCGGGTGCAGCAAGTTCTCGACGCTGCTGTCGCCCACCAGCGCAAGGTGGTCTACGTCGGGCGCTCGATGGTCCGCAACATGACGATCGCTCGGGAGCTCGGCTTCCTCAGGGTTCCTCGCAATACCTTGATCGATCTGCGGGAGATCGACGATCACGCACCCGAGGATGTGGTGATCGTCTCTACCGGATCGCAGGGCGAGCCGCTGTCGGCGCTGTCACGCATGGCCAATCGCGAACATCCGGTGATTCAGCTCAAGAGCGGCGACACCGTAGTGCTCGCGAGCTCGCTGATCCCAGGCAATGAGAGCGCGGTCTATCGGGTGATCAACGGCTTGACCCGGCTCGGTGCCCATGTCGTCCATCGGGGTAACGCACTCGTCCATGTGTCTGGGCACGCCAGCGCGGGTGAGCTGCTCTTCTGCTACAACATCGTCCGGCCGAGAAACGTGATGCCGGTCCACGGCGAGATCAGGCACCTGAAGGCCAACGGCGATCTGGCCATCGCCACGGGTGTTCCCGCGGAACGGACGATCATCGCCGAGGACGGGATGGTCGTCGACCTCGAGGCCGGGAAGGCCAATGTCGTCGGCAAGGTGGACGCTGGCTATATCTTCGTGGACGGCACCACGATCGGCGACATCTCCGAGCTTGCATTGACCGATCGGCGGATCCTCGGTGAAGAAGGCTTCATCTCGGTGATCATTGTGGTCAACACCCACTCCTCCAAGATCGTAAGCGGACCGGACATCCATGCGCGCGGCTTCGTAGAGGACGATTCGGTCTTCGATGACGTACGCCCGCTGATCGTGGCAGCCCTGGAGGCCGCTCTGCGGGAGGGTGTAGACGACTCTTACCGGCTGCAGCAGGTGATCAGACGCCAGCTCGGCAAGTGGGTGAGCGACACGCACCGTCGCCGACCCATGATCATCCCCGTGGTGATCCAAGCCTGAGAGCTCAAGCCTTGGCTCTTGGCCCACATCGGCCCATCTCTGCAGGAACGCACGTGCACGTTCCTTCCTGATGCGATGCACACGTTGCAACGTGTGTGACGTGAGAGGAGCGAACGTACACGTTCGTTTCCGCGGCGGGTTGTAGGAGCTCGGCACCATGCAGGGCGACATCCGCGGCAGGCATGCCCATATCCGCAGTCGAGGCCAAAGTTGGGCAACTCGGTACGGCGCCGGCTCAGGTCAGCGGGTGACCTTGCCAGCCTTGATGCACGAGGCGCAGACGTTGAGTCGCTTGGGGGTGCCTGACACAACCACACGTACCCGTTGAATGTTTGGGCTCCAGCGCCGGTTGGTCTTCTTCTTCGACCAGGGCACGTTGTGGCCGAATCCGGGCCTCTTGCCGCACACGTCGCATACCGCAGCCACTGGAGTCCGCTCCAAATCACATCAAAACAGGTTGAAATGCCCGATCTGGGCAACCGAGAAAGAGTACCTGACGAGCACCAGCGCAGGCCAATCTTGCTGATATGGGCGAATAGCTCTGGCGTGCGCGGTTGCGCACGCCGCGGAGGTTCAAGGGGGTCGTCCCCTTGCTAATAAGGTTGTGACGTGTCAGCCCAGCTCGGCGAGCAGGCGCCAGCCTTATGGCAGGCCTACGACGATTGGCTGCGCCGGGCGACCAGTGTCATCAGTGACTCAGCCGATGCGTTAAACGCGATGAACGTCTTCCCGGTGCCTGATGCTGACACCGGATCGAATCTTAAGCTGACGATGGCCGGAATCGCCGACGCCATCCCGATTCTCGAGCGGTCCAGCCTGGATGTCGCTGTCCAGGCGGCGATCTTGTGCGCGCACGGCAACTCCGGAGCCATCGTCGCAGAGATGTTCGTCAGTGTCTGCCGGGCGCTGGAGTACGACCTGACGAGGTTGCAGTCCATGCCTCTAGGCACCGTGGTCGCCA
>JBKPBV010000027.1:0-3639 GCA_046727055.1 Actinomycetota bacterium
CCTCAGCGCTTCCTCGGCGCCAACCCTGCGTCCAGTGAGCAGCAGATCGGCCGACTTGTTTAGGCCGATCCGGCGGGGCAGTAACTGGGTACCGCCCTCGCCTGGAATCAGGCCCAGTCCCACCTCGGGAAGTCCAAAGGAAGCCGTGGCCGACGCGATGATCAGATCACAGCACAAAGCCAGTTCGAAGCCACCACCGAGCGCGAATCCTTCCACAGCGGCGATCATCGGCGTACGCATCGCGCGGAGCGCGTCGAATGCCTCCTGGAACACTCGTCGTTGCTGACGAAGATCATCGTTGGCAGCCCCCCGACGTTCCTTGAGATCAGCGCCGACACAAAAGGCTCGCTCGAGCGCGCTCGAAATGATCACCACACTTACCTGATCATCAGCGGCAAGCTCAATAGCGGCGCGGCGGAGGCGCTGAACATGGTCGGTTGACAGCGCGTTGAGTGCCTCCGGACGGTTCATGATCACCTCGGCTACGTGCGCCGAGGGTCGCCCCAGCTCGACGGTCATGTGCGGGGGGCAGGAGGAGTCTGGGAACCGTGCTGAGGGCCGAACAGCAGCTGGGTTATCTCCAGGTTCACGTGCTCAACATCCGGAACATCGTGGAGCACGATGGTGCCGTCCTCGGCGGCGGTCTGCAGAAGGAGCGAGCCGCAACCGAGCATCCGATCTATCAGGCTTCGCTCGTAGGACACCTCATTGATCCGGTTTAGCGGAAGGTCCTTGCCGACTTTGTTGAGGATGCCGCTACGGGTGATCAGTCGGCGATTGGTGATCGTGTACGTGGTGGTCCGCCAACGCAGGAACGGTATGAGCACCAGCCAGATGAGTAGCACGACGCCGAGCAGGGCGATTGCGAGCTGTCCGATGGGACGTGCCTCACGGGGGATCAAAGCGGCTCCGACGCCGACTGCTGCAGCGATGAGGACAAAGGCGAGCGCGGGCAGCAACATTGCCTTGACATGTGTCCTGGTGTGAATGACCACATGCTCATCCGTGCCCAGCAACTTCTCAGGAAGACCCACGACCTCAATGCTGACATATCCGCTTGTGCACTATGACGAGCTGTTCGCTCCGACGACTGCAGGAGTTGCGGCCTCAGCAACGATGAACGCAGCCACCCTTCCAACGCAAGCGACGAAGGAGTCGGATCTGCGAAGAGCTTGTCAGAGTGCCAATCAAGACCGGCACTATGACGAGCTGTTCGCTCCGACGACTGCAGGAGTTTGCGGCCTCAGCAACGATGAACGCAGCAACCCTTCCAACCCAAGCGACGAAGGAGTCGGATCTGCGAACAGCTTGTCAGAGTGCCAATCAAGTACGGCACTATGACGAGCTGTTCGCTCCGACGACTGCAGGAGCTTGCGGCCTCAGCAACGATGAACGCAGCAACCCTTCCAACGCAAGCGACGAAGGAGTCGGATCTGCGAACAGCTTGTCAGAGTGCCAATGAAATACGGCGCTACGACTGCAGATGAATGACGTCACCCGCACCGTAAACCGAGGGCCCGGAGTCGGTGCGGACAACTAGTCGGCCCTCCCGATCGACGCGATCGGCGATACCTTCGACGCTTAGCTGCTCGTTCAAAAGCACCCGTACCGGTCGGCCCAGTGTGTCGCAACGCTCTGCATAGGAGGCCGCCAGTGAGGCGTCATCGCCGGCCTGGGCAGTCCATCGGCCGTATAACAGCTCAAATGCGGCCAGCACGGTAGCGATCACCGCGGTACGCGATGGGAGCCGGCCTCCGAGCTGGCGAGCAGCGATCGCGAGCGAGGTGGCGGTCGGCACCGGCAGGTCGTTTTCATCCAGGCTGACATTGATGCCGATGCCAACCACACAGGCCGGGCCCTGTGCAGTATCGACCCGCTCGGAGAGAATGCCGCAGACCTTGCGGTCGGCAATCAGGACGTCGTTGGGCCACTTGAGCACGGCGGGGAGATCAGCCGCGCCCCGCACGCCGTCGCTGACCGCGAGGCCAGCCAGCAGTGACAGCCAGGTCCAGCGGCTGGGATCGATGCCTTCGGGGCGAACCAGGACCGACATTGCAATGCCAGAGCCCGGTGGGGCCGTCCAGGTACGGCCCTGCCGGCCGCGGCCCGCAGACTGGTAATCGGTGATCAGTACGGTGCCCGCAGACTCACCCTGCCTTGCGCGTGCGGCCAGGTCGGCGTTCGTCGACCCAGTCTCAGGCACCAGATCGACCTTCCGCCACAAGCCGCCCGGCCTGATTAGCTCCTTCCGGAGCTCGGCGAGATCGATCGGGTCATTGGTCGGCATATTTGGACCCTAGTTAATAGCTGTGAGCGTCGGTGAATCGCGCGCCGCCGCACGGAGAAGGAGGGAGCGGAGGCGTTCTTCCCTCCGCGAGCGACGATGACTGCGGCGGATCCAAAGCGCGATGCGCGAGCAGCTCGATTAATAGCTGTGAGCGTCGGAAAATCGCGCGCCGCCGCACGGAGAAGGAGGGAGCAGAGGCGTTCTTCACTCCGGGAGCAGAGGCGTTTCTTCACTCTGCGAGCGACGACGACGGCGGCGGATCCAAAGCGCGATGCGCGAGCAGCTCGATTAATAGCTGCGAGCGTCGGAAATCGCGCGCCGCTGCACGGATAAGGTGGTTGCGGTGGCGTTCTTCCCTCTGCGAGCGACGACGACGGCGGCGGATCCAAAGCGCGATGCGCGAGCAGCTCGATTAAATAGTTAGAGTCCAGGTCATGGATCGCACGATTCCATCGCCAGACATCCACACCACTGCCGGAAAGCTGGCCGATCTGGACCGCCGGATGCAGGAGGCGGTTCAAGCAGGGTCGGCGGCCGCCGTCGAGAAGCAACGCGCTAGGGGTAAGAAGACAGCCCGGGAGCGAGTCCTGATGTTGCTGGACAAGGATTCGTTCACGGAGCTGGATGAGTTTGCACGGCACCGCTCGACCTCGTTCGGCATGGAGAACAAGCGACCCTATGGCGACGGTGTCATCACCGGCTTTGGCACGATCGACGGACGTCCGGTTTGTGTATTCAGCCAGGACGTCACCGTATTCGGCGGCAGCCTCGGCCAGGTGTACGGGGAGAAGATCGTCAAGATCATTGATTATGCACTTAAGACCGGCTGCCCGGTGATCGGTCTTAACGAGGGAGGCGGCGCCCGAATCCAAGAAGGCGTTGTTTCGCTCGGCCTCTACGGCGAGATCTTCCGCCGCAACACGCACGCCTCAGGTGTCATTCCGCAGATCTCGTTGATCATGGGTGCCGCAGCTGGCGGCCACGTCTACTCTCCTGCCCTTACCGACTTCGTGATCATGGTCGACCAGACCTCCCAGATGTTCATCACCGGTCCGGATGTGATCAAGACGGTGACCGGCGAAGATGTCTCGATGGAAGAACTGGGCGGTGGGCGTACCCACAACACCAAGTCAGGGAACGCCCACTATCTCGCCGCCGATGAGGAAGATGCGATCTCCTATGTGCGTACGCTGATGGGCTTCCTGCCGCAGAACAACCTCGAGGATCCTCCGATCTTCGATGTGGAGAACGCACTCGAGCCGGACGAGCTGGACCATGATCTCGACACGCTGATCCCCGACTCTCCCAACCAGCCGTACGACATGCATGAGGTCATCTCCCGTGTCCTCGAC
>JBKPBV010000028.1:0-8972 GCA_046727055.1 Actinomycetota bacterium
CGCTCCGCGGTCACCCGGATCCAGTTGCCGCTCGGGTCGACCAGGCTGAACCCGGTTCGGTTGTCGTTGTTCTTCCGCCGGCGGGGGCGGGTAATCCGCGGGAAACCGCTCACCGGAAGCTTCCCGTACGCGGCTCGCAGCTCGGCGGCGAAGGCGTCGAACAGTGCCTCGATGTCGTCGGTGATCACCAAGCAGCTGCCGTAAGAGTCCTCGGGCAGGAAGCCTGGGATGCCGAAGTAGTGCAGCTCCAGGCCGTCTCGGTCCAGGGCTATGTACGGGTTGGGCCGTACCTGGCGGTAGGTGACCCGGAAGCCGAGGTGGTCGGCGAACTTGGCGATCTCCTCGATCGACGCGCAGGGCAGCAGCGGAATCGTCCGCACCGCTTCGGAGCCTAGCGCAGCACCTCAGAACGTCATGGCGGCCAGACCGAGCCGGCGGGCCCTGCGGCACCCGACAAACATTGCCGCAAGCGGAACCCCGTACGGTTGAACTTCAACCAAGACAGATGAAGGAGCCCCACCGCGATCGGTAGGGGCTCCTGTCATTTGCGCGTCAAGCGCTCAAACGTTCCGCGGACTTCCTGTGCCGACCAGTCAGCCAGTCGTCAACCGCGGGCACTTCTGGAACGCCGGAAACGAGGAGTCGGGCGTAATCAGCTCGAGGTAGAGCGGCGCCCCGTCGACCTCACCGATGACCACGAACTCACCAGTTCCGACAACCTTCGCGTTCGGATTGTCGTAAACGAAGTTGACGAGGAAACCGTCTTGGAAGGGGACGACCCCATCGATGAAGCCGGACGCATTCAGGCGTTCGAAGCCGGCCTGATCTGGATGCGCACCAGGGAAGGAATGAAGGTGGTGCGAGCGAAGGGCGACCACGCGGCAAGCAGCCGAAGGTGAACCCAACCAGGCCAAGCATCTGCTCGGGCTGCGCGATCTCGGCACCTACACCCAAGCGAACTTGACGGCGGCGGTGAGGTCGGGGATGCGGGTGCGTGGCGTTCGCGGGCGGGGCCGCGCCGTGTTACCGACCGGTCCAGCCTGTGTGGAGGTGTTTGTCGGCTTCCACGGAGGGTTTTCAACCGGCGGTTCCGGCCCTCTGATCGCTTCCGGCAGGAGTGTGGCCTCGGGAATGCATCCCGAGGCCACACAGTGCTTCAGTGCTCCTGCTCCTACTTGCAGCCAGGCTCGTTCTCCGTCTGGCCCGGAGGATGACACTTCGCCCCCCCGTCGTTCGGGCCCTTGGAGCTGTTGCCTGGCCCGAAGTCCGGATCGGCGTAGGCCGCTGGAGCAGCCACCCCGAGACTTAGCACTGCCGCCGCGATCGCCACGATGATTCTGCGCTTCACGGCACTTCTCCTTTCCCGGGCTGCACCCGCTGCAGCCCGCTATCACAGCGGGATACACCTCGGTCGTTCACGACCGCAAGACACATTTTGGTAAGTCTCGAAAAAAGATTTGATCGGTGCGAGGCGGCTAAGTTAATTCGGGGACTCCACTAAATTGGGTTATGGCAAAGCGCAGACTTTGATCCCGCCGATCGTGGCCCGCACGATATCGTGCGCACTCTCGGGGGTCGCCAGCGATGACAACCCGCTGTTATTTGGAGCGGCACTGTCCCTGTCGCGTCCACTGCCCACCCAAGGATCAGCGACACCGGCGGCAATCACGGTGCGCCAGAGGCCGTGGGGACCGGTCCAGTGTCCCGCCAGCCTAGGACAAACGGGCGGACGTCCCGTCGAGTCAGCCTGTCCACCGGACATCGCACGTAGGCGGACCCCTCACTGACCGTCATCGACTGGCAGCTCACAGTCTCGGACGTGGACCAATCTCGCTGCCAGGAGCTGGGTCAATGGGTAAGCACTTCGGTAGGCAAGACCCGTGTCTTTCAGTTGGCAAGACCCTTTGAGATGGCGGGCTGTTCGTGGAGCGGCGCTGACAGCTAGACCCGATAAGTGCTGACCCGCCAGCACGGCCCGACCGTTGTCGCCGGCCACTCCTACGATGGCCAGATCATCACCGCTCTCGGCACCGACGCGCCGAACGTCGTCGGTTTGGTCTACATCGCGGGGTTCGGACTTGACGAAGGCGAGTCGATCGGCGCGCTGCTGGGGCAGGCACCGCCGACCCCGGCGCTAGTGCACGTCGACATAAACCAGCAGAGCTTCGCCTGGCTCCCTGAGGACGACTTTGTCAACCACTTCGCCGCCGATGTCGATCCGGTCAAGGCCAGGGTCATGTTCGCGGTCCAGCAGCCGTTGCACTGGAGCGCCCTTGAGGAGGTGCTGGGTGTCCCGGCCTGGTAGTCGGGCCGTCCAGGTTCCTGTTCGCCGACGGTGACCAGGCGATCCCGCCCGATGCCCAGCGGCAGTTCGCCGGCCGCATGGGCGCAACCACCATCGAGGTTCCGACCAACCATGTGGCGATGGTCTCCCACCCCGATGAGGTCCTGAATCTCATCACGACCGCTGCCAAAGTCGTGCCGACCGCACCCTAAGCGAGACGCCTAGGGCTCAATGGCAGCCAGAGACATCACTGAGCAAACCCATTGCCAAGGAAGAGAACACATGGAAGGCCCATCGTGACGAAAGTCGTAGTTATCGGTGGCACCGGGCTCATCGGCTCCAAGGTTGTCGCGAGGCTGGCCGAGCACGGCCACGAGGCGATCGCAGCGTCACCCAACTCTGGCGTCAACACCCTTACCGGCGAGGGGCTCGCCGAGGTACTGGCCGGCGCGCAGGTCGTTGTCGATGTATCCAACTCACCATCGTTCGAGGACATGGCGGCGCTCGATTTCTTCACGACCTCGACCGGCATTCTTCTCGCAGCCGAGAAGACAGTGGTGTGAGCCATCATGTTGCGCTGTCCGTCGTCGGCACGGAACGTCTGCCGGAGAACGGTTACTTCCGAGCGAAGTTGGCGCAGCAGAGGATCAGGGAATCCGGCATCCCCTATTCGATCGTGCATGCGACTCAGTTCTTCGAGTTCGTCAACGGTATTGCCGACTCCGCAACCGACGGCAACACGGTTCGTCTTTCCACCGGCGCTCATCCAACCCATCGCAGCTGATGCTGTCGCCAGCGCGGTTGCACGCACAGCTGTCGGCGAGCCCATCAACGGAACCATCGAGATCGCCGGACCAGAGCAGTTCGGTCTCGATGAGCTGATCCGCAAGGGTCGGAGCTTCCGAGGAGACCCGCGAGAGGTCGTTGCGAACACGCGCGGACGCCCTCACCCTCGACCCCCGGCTACGAAGACTGGCTTGTTCAAACCGCACCACAGAAGTAACACCATCTGCGGTTAGCAGCGGCCTGGGAACGACGCTTAGTGGTCCTGATCGTGAGTTCGTACGCGGTGGTGAGCGCAGCTCGGGCTTGCGTTCCTGCCAGAGTCTGCGTCGTTTTCCTGCCGGCACCTCCTTCTTTCAGTCCGAGTCAGACGATGGGGCCAGCGCAGAGCCACTCCACGGCGCACGGGCTGTCACTCCTCCGCCTCGAACAGCGCCTGCCGCTGTCGGGCGGTGGACATGGCGGAGAGGAACTTGTCGTCGTACTCGGGATCGTCTACGCGGATCGTCGCGATGATGTGCTCATCGAGGACGTTCGTGCCGTTCGGTGAGATCTTCTGCAGCACGACGAGCGTCTTTCCAGTCTGGTCGTAGTGAGAGGCTCTCCACCGACCAGCGCCGGATACCGGAGGCCGCTGATGCTGGGGGCGGGTTAACAGCCAAACCGTCGCGTAGATAACGAGCCCGACCATGCCGAGCACAACGACGACCTCGAGGATGGCCACCACTCCATTGTCGGCGATCTGCCCGCGTCTGACACCGGGAGAACCGGCGCCGAAGATTGAAGGTAGCGGCCGCCGATTGATGTTTTGGTTGGGTAGCGCCCGAGAACGGCGTCTACTGGTCCGGATTCATGCTGGCCGGCGCGTCGTGGCCGTCGGCACGCTGCTCGTTATCAGCGTCCGGGCCAGCCGCGGCGTGGCGCCGGTCGAGGTGGCTGCGACCGCGAAAGAGGAGGCGGTGGAATTGACGCAGGCTGCGGAGCACTAGCGTGCAAGCAACTCCACCGTCATCGCCTCCGGCTCGGTCTCCCAGAGCCGGGTAGAACCCTCGATGTCGGTCAACAGGAACGTGACCGTGCCGGCAGGCAGCTCCGGCCCACCGGGCGGCGACGAACGCGGCAAATCAATGCTGATCGTCGCCCCCATAAAGCTCTCGCTCAGCAAGACAACGAGGTCGGCTTAAAGTCATTCCATCTCCTGGGGTCTGGCGAAGCGCCGGTACGACGCCACCGCGTCCGCGCGAAATCCTGTCGATCATCGCCGTCAGCCCCGCTTCCAGTCCGGAGCCGGACGCGTCAGCAACCCAACAAGCATCGGCTTGGCAGCGGCCAGCCCGTGGAGGAGGGCTATCACTACGGCTTCATCGTCACCTTCGCCATGCCGCAGGCGCGTGACGCCTCTCTCAACGACCCGAATCACCGCCTGGGCCCCAGCGGCAGCGCCTGTAAGCCGACCCTTTATTAGAACGCCCAACTACGCATGTGCCCAGCTGAAGCAGTACTGCGACGGTGGCTCGGAATCCGCAACCCTCACGGTAGAGGCTCCACGACATCTCTATCGAATGCAACTGATCAAGCTAGTAGGTGCCCGGCTTGGTGCCGCTCACGGCGGCCCAACGCAAAACGACCTATGGGACTGATGCGTGGTCAAAGCACCATCTTGAGCGTGCGGATACTGCCGTCTGGCCCAGACTGAGTTACTTGTCCACTAGCCCCCTCGTAGGCCCTCGTCCCACCAACGATCGCAAACGTCAGTGGCTTTAAAGGGTCGAAGTTGCCATCAAAGAGAGCCACTCCTCGTACGATCACCTGGCCCCTCGGCAAGTCGGTCGGCAGGTCAGGCGTCACGGCGTCGAACATGAACATGCCCTCGTACTGGAAGAGCATGCTGCCCTCGGGAGAGAACTCATCGTTCGCGTCTGCCACACGGAGTGTCGTCGCGAATCCTGAATGCGTGCCGGCAAGCCGACCCTGCGGGGACAGCGGAAGCATTCCCCGGCTTCTTATTGTCGATGCGTTCGAGGACAAGATCGTCGCTGAAGACGAACCGATAGCGCGGGGCTCCCGAAGGGCCGGGGAATCGACCGTCAACCGGGGTGACCGTGAGGTCCACTGCGACTTCCGTCGTCGCGGTGACCTTCACTTCGATTTCCATGTGTGGCTCTCCTTTTGGGACCGCCGATCTAGGTGGCCCGCACGATATCGTGCGCACTCCCGGGGGTTTGCCAGCGGTGACAACCCACTTTATTTGGGCAGCACTGTCGCTGCACGCGTCCACTGCCCACCCAAGGATCAGCGACACCGGCGGCAATCAAGGTGCGCCAGAGGCCGTGGGACCGGTCCAGTGTCCCGCCAGCCTAGGACGAACGGGCGGGGCGTCCCCGCCAGGTCAGCCTGTTCACCTGACGTCGCACGTAGGTCGACCGCGCACCGGTGCCCGCCGCAATTGCACCGGGCTACTCTCGTGCCTTTCCAGGCGTCCGACGCACCGCCGGACACACTCAAGCATTCACCGACATCGCCAGGATCCTCACCTGCTACCGCTGCCTCATCGCCGAGATACGCCTTAGCTGCGAGTTCGGGCTCAAGTGACGGCTTTGGGGTCAGCTTCCGGCTTCATGAGGCATCGGTCGCCTAGGCGGATCGCCGGCCAAGGGCGGCAGCGAGACCGGTGGCGAGGATACGCGCGGTCGAACCGTCCGGCTCACCATGGTCTGGGTTGAACTCTGTGATGATCAGGCCCGCGAAGGCCGGATGCCCGACCAGTACTGTGAGGGCGGCCATCGCGGCGGCGAAGGTCAGCCCTGTGTTGTGCTGCGGCACGTCGGCGACCGGAAGATCAAAGAAGTCGATCACGTCGACGTCGAAGTGAACCAGGAACCGGTCGGTACTTGCGGTGACCACGCTGATAGCTTCCCGAGCGGCCGCGCTCGGATCGCGGGGCTACGTCGGCTGCGCCGAACTTTCGGCTTGGCAAGGAACCGAGCGTCCGATCTTCGACCGTAGCGCCCGCAGCCCCCGGCGACCTCGACGACTGGCCGAAGAAGCAGACCCGAGCGGGCGTGAGCAGCGGTCTTCGGGTGCCGAGGCCAGCGAGTTCTGGCTCGCTACCGGGCAGGTCCAGCAAGTGCGCCACGCCCATGGAGTCCAATGCCCCGACCGGATTATCGACGGGGGTGCGAAGATCGGGGCCGCCGTCGAAGTACACCAGCCCTACCTCATCACCTGCTTCGACTGCCGCGCTGACGACGGCGATGGTCAGGGTGCATTCCCCACCGACGACGAGCGGGATCTGACCGGCTCGGAAGATGGCCGCGACCTGGTTTCGGGCATCACGCAATACTTCAAGCGTCCGAGTCAGGTCATGCGGGCGACGCTGGTGGGGATGCGGCCTCCATCGCAGAACCGGACGGGTCGCCGTGATCGATCACCCTGTGGCCGGTCTCCGACAGGAGAGCGGTAAGCCCGGCTGCCCGCAACGCCCCCGGCGCCTTCTCCTGACCGGGCCAATGGGCTGCCGAACTCGAAGGAACGCCGAGCAGACCTAGCGAACCACGGGCCGCCCTCCCCCCGTAGTAAACGACCATCGGGCCGACACTACCCAAGACGATGGCGCCGTAAGGCGAAGCGCTTGCGACGTTTTGTCGTCTGGTCGCCTCGGGGTCAAGGTCCCAGACTGGTCTCCTCGACGGCGAAGGACCCGAGCCGGTAATCGCTGTACCGCACCCAGCTTGGGCGGACGCGCACATGCACGATGTCGTGATCATGGGCACGTTCCATCCCCTCCGGGTACTGGGCGAAGTACGCCTGCAGACAGCGATCGCGGTCGGCGCCCGTCGGAATGTCGGCGATCCCCTCGCACTGCACGGTCATCTCGTTGTCCCAGCCGATGACCAGCGCTACCTGAGCGAAGGCGGACAGGTTGCGGTACTTCCGAGAACTTCGACTCGTGTCGAAGACCAACTCGCCTCGCCCAGTAGCAGTGATGCCAACCAACGCCGCTTGCGGTGCGCCGTCGGCCCCGCGAGTAGCTAGGACCGCTAGGCCGCGTTGACGGACGAAGTTAATGAACTGCCGCTGATCCACAGCACCACCCTGCAGCAACCGGTGCGTCGCACCCAGAGAACGTTGAGCGGAACAGGTCATGGCCAGACTCTGCTGCAGCATCCACAGCCCTTTCGGTGTAGGCGACACTCGAGTTAGCGAGGACGCGTGCTCTCGGCTGGGCTCGAATACTCTGGGATCTACGCGGCGGAGAAGCACCCATCCGCCTCCGATGGATGATGTCACGGGCGACGAAGCGCAGTCTCCCGATGAAACCCTCAACGAACTGTCAGTGGATCGAACGAGACTGCGAGCATGCGGTGCTCGATCAACATCCCCAACCTGGGTGATTTCGCCGATCCACGCGCCGTTGCCAGCGTTGCCAAACTGGCCGAGGAAGCGGGCTGGGACGGTTTGTTTGTTTGGGACCATCTGATCGGCTACAACCGGGACCTGGTGAGCGACTTCGGAGCCACCAACATCTTGCTGGCCGCGGCGGCGCTGGCCACCAACCGGATCCGGTTGGGTGCGCAGGTCACCCCCGTGCCACGGCGGCGGCCGCGGCAACTCGCCCGCGAGATCGCCACCTTGGACCGGCTGTCCGCGGGCCGGATGATCCTCGGCGTCGGCCTGGGCGCCCCGATCAACAACGAGTACGGTCGGTTCGGCGAACCGACCGACCCCAAAGTGCTGGCCGCCCTGCTGGACGAAGGCCTCCAGGCGATCACCCTACTGTGGACGGGCGAGCCGGTCACGTTCCACGGCGACCTCGTGACTATCGACGACGTGATCATGCGGCCGACGCCGGTGCAACAACCTCGGGTGCCGATCTGGGTCGGCGGGGAATGGCCACACAAGGCGCCCGCCCGCCGCGCCGCGCGCTGGGACGGTGCCGTCCTCACGATCGGATCATGGGACCAACCACCCGAGCCCAGCATCATCGCCGAGATCCGCGGCTACATCGATACCCACCGTGACCAAGCCGGGCTGCGTGACAAACCGTTCGACCTGGTCGTCGGCGGATCATCGCCCGGGGAGATGGCCGGCAAGGCCCACGACATGGTCGCACGACTCGCCGACGCCGGAGCCACCTGGTGGGACGAGCGCTTCCCCTTCGACAAGCTCGCCGTGTTCGACGCCGTGCGCGCGCGCATCGAAGAGGGTCCACCACAGCCAAACTGACAAGCGCCGAGGGCCACGACCTATGGGCCTCACGAGGAAGATCACCGTGAGAAGCGGCGAAGTCCTTGCAGCTGTTCACACCCAATGCTCGATGTCGACGGCGGCATGCGGGCGATCAAGTTCTACCAAGACGTCTTCGACTGTGAGGCGGTTAAGGAGCGCACCATGCTGGCGGTCGCGGACCTCTGGGGCGACTAATGCACTCCCGGCGGCCGTGTCGGCAACAACATCAAATGTCGGCCACGCAGCAAGTGGCGTTCGACAAACTCGCTGACGACGGCAAAGTCCACGAACCGCTGGAGTGCAAGTTCTGGGGGGCAATCTGTGGCGTCGCCGAGGACCGCTTCCGGGTGATCTGGGAATCCAACTGCTACGGCAGCTGATTCCTTGGCCGATGCGATCACAGGTCCACACCCTTGAAACAACGAGTATGACGCCGCATCGCCGGCCCGGCTTGGGTCGGGGCGCACCGAATTGGGCGGCACGAGCTGTTGTGCGGTGTGGCAACTACCTTCGGGCCCGCCCAGTCCCGTAAGCCGACCCCTTACCGGGCGGCCAGTTTCGGTCTTGACTGCGACCACTAGCCAAGGGCATCGACTTCTACTTTCTTGACCAAACCGCGCTCACCACGCTCTAGCGCGCCCCGCTCGCCGCCGACAGACGCGGCCGTCAGGCCGAC
>JBKPBV010000029.1:0-7799 GCA_046727055.1 Actinomycetota bacterium
CCACCAACACCGGCCGCGGACAGCTGGCCTTCCTGGAGGCACGGCACCGAGCCCACGCCCGCGTCGAGGACCGCATCAAAGCCGCGAAAGACACCGGCCTGGGACGACTACCCTCACGCGAATACGCCATCAACCAGGTGGCGATCATGCGGCATTCCTTCTAATTACATCCATAGCCCACCAGGACCATGACTGTGCGGTGTTGCGGACTGTTGCTTAACTGTTGCGAGCAGCGGTGCATTGCTGTTGCGGTGTTGCGCCCCCCTATAGGGGCGCAACGCAGCAACACTGCCAATCACGGTGTTTCTCCTGGTGGAGTGTTGCGGCCAGATGGATCGATATCTCCGGTCGGAGGTAGGCCGGGGGCCTGGCTCTAGCGGGTGATGCCGTTTCACAGTCCAGATCGCGGCCGCAAGTCTCTCGATGAATGTCGGCGCTGAGCAAGATTTTGCTACCTCGCGCGGCCTGTTCGCGGCGTGGTGCCGGCTACTGTTCGACTTCGAGATGGCCGGCCCTCGCAGCGCCCGGTTCAACGACAGGCTACCGTGCGAGCGCACGGCACCCCGGACTTCTTCTTAAGCACCGTCAAGGCGTCCGGCGGCGCAAGGGGTCATCCGGGTCGCGCCGAGCGGCACGCGCGCTTCCGCGCAGTGCCGATTCCGATGTAAAGTGCGGCGGCATTACCGGCCGCCTTGCCGCGCGACACCATTGCCGTAAGCGCGGAGCGCCCCGATTCCCCATATCTACTGCCCCGTCGTGTGGGGTCCGTTGGCAATGTGCTCGGCGACACCCGGCAACACTCAAGCCGCCGTTGAGGTGTGGGTTGTGGGCCCGCACGCCCGTAACCCCGCGGGGCGTACGCGCGCCAAGGCATCGTTGATTCACGCGTGGACCTTGAGTTTTCGCGTCATCGACGGCGGACGCGTCGCGCGGCGTGCTCGATCTGGGCAGTGGACAAGACCTGACGATGGCGGCGCCCGCGGCCTGCAACTTCGCCGGCTCGACAACGGTCGGCTTGAGCGGCCAGATGATCAAGATTGCTTCCGGGGCGTCGCGGCTGGACGGTGTGATGATCAACCGGTTGGCCTTGGTGACCCGGCCAGAGGCCAATTCAATTGGGGATGATATGGAGACGGTGACCTCCCCGGTCATCCAGGTCCCCGGAGAGGCTGCGAACGCCCGGGGTCGCCCAGCCGGTCTGGTTGCCGCTTGCCGCCGCGATGGCGGCCCGAAGCTAGCGGGCCGCCTCACCAGGCCCGGGTCAGTGCGGCTCGCCGCCGTGGTGAGCTCCGCTCAGCGGCGCGCCGAGCGGCTCCACGCCAGCTGAGCATTCTCCAATGTCGGGGTGAGTCCCCCGACCACGCCAACATCGATCTCGCCTCGCCGCGCAGCAGCTTCGCGGACGACGACGGTTGTCGTGGCGATGAGCGCCTGCACGCGGACGACCCGAACCAGATCGGCCGGCTCCGGGTGGTTGGCGAGTGTCCGGCGGGCCTGGATCTGCCAGGCTGCCAGTGCGGCTTCAAGGCGTATCGCCGGCCGTGGCCGCCCCGTTGCCGGTTGGTCGGCTGCCTTGATCCGCCGCGCCGCCACGGAATGGGCGGCGAGCTGCTCGATGGCGTCGAATCGGGCCATCATGGCCCGGCCAAGTCGACCTCCAGCACGGTAGCTCGCTCAACGAGGGGTTGGCGTCGCCGTGCACCAACTTCTAGCCGATGTTGAAGGTCAAGGTGACACCCGGTCAAGGCCACCGCGGTGGCGTGTGCGGCGACATACAAGGGGTGCAAGATCTTGGTCTTCGCGGTGGTTCGGCCGATCTGGCCGTCGGTCGAGATAGCTCAGGATTGCCACGGCTGTTCCTGAACAGGCGCCGGGCCTGCACAAAGTTCGACGCGATCTGTTCCCATGCCTCATCGCTGGGCCCCCGCCCGGGCCAGTGTCCTGCGGCAAGGCTCCGGCCAACAGCGCTGCCCATCGCCGCCAAGATAGTGATCGGATCACCATCGGCCGAGACCGTCGGGTCAGCCGGAATGGTCCACAGCTCGGCTGCGGATTGAATCAGCTGCGGCCAGCCGCGCACCATCCCGAGCGCCCGGTCAGCGGACATGTCGAGCAGCGCCTCGCGCGCCAATCCGTCGCTGTCGTCGAGGAGCTCAGCGACCGTGCGGCCCTCACTCGCCGACACCGGTGTTCGCCTCTCGCACCAGGTCGGCGCGAGGACCTGTCCAGGCGATCCAGCCCCTTGGCGATCCGCGGCACCCCAAGCGAATACCGCTGCCTGTCGAAGTAGACGCACGACGCCGGCAATGGTCTCTGCCGCGTCGACATCCATCACCCGCTGGTCGAATCGAACCTCCTCTAAGTTATCGAGCCAAAAACCACGACAGGCCGCACAACCCGCGCGCACCTGTGGAAAACCGCGTACCTCCGGTATCCCCAAGGCCGGCTCGCCGTGCTAGCGATCGGCCCAACAGGGATCCCAGGTGCGGCGGCGACCCGCGAGGATGCCAGAACCGAGCGCGTTATGGCTCGTCCGGCCGAAGGGCGCAAGTGCGTCGTCATCGGCCGGAACCTTGCCGCGTCCGACCGCCGCTCATCCGACGGGTCCGTCTCGACCGCCCTGATGAGCGTCGTAGCCGGACTATCTCCGGCACAGTGCCGCCGCTGCCGGACCAGCCGGCGGCCTCGCGAGCCGACAAACCCTCATCCTCGGTCATCGTCCGCAGAGTTTGCCCAGCCCGCCGCTCAGCGTCCCCAATCAGAGCATCGCGTTCACCAAGCGCGGTTAGCACCGCGACCGCTAGAGCTTCGAGCCGGCGTTCCCGGTCGGCCCGTTCTTTGCGCAGTACCGCCTGGGCATCTAACCCTGAGCGTCGCGCCGCCTGCCTCACCGATTGCTGACTCATCACATCTCCCCTCATGGCTCCGGCCTTCACCCAGCCATAACCACCTGCGACGAGTCGAGCGGACACCACCGACGATCTCGACCTGCTTTATGTACCCCCGCCGATTTCAAAATCCGCTGTGCCACACACCCCATGCACCGCCGGAAATAACTCGGGTCGGGCTGACCGCCCCGCCGGCATGTACCTCCTTCGGGGGAGTGTGACGATGAGCCTCCACAAGCTCACAGTGGGCTCCGGGTACGACTACCTGACCCGGCAGGTGGCGGCCCTGGATGCCACCGAAAAAGGTCACACCGGCCTGGCGTCCTACTACACCGAACGCGGCGAATCACCGGGGGCGTGGATCGGCTCTGGGATGGACGGGATCGATGGACTGGCCGCTGGCGACTCGGTGACCGCGGAGCAGATGCGAGCCTTGTTCGGCTGCGGTCTGCATCCGCTGGCGGAGCTGCGGCAGCAGCAGCTGGAAGGACCGGACCTCACCCTGCGGGACTTTCAGAATGTGGCGCGGCTGGGGGTGCCGTTTAAGATCGTCGACCACGATCTGATCCCGTTTCGGGTCGAGGTGGCCAAGCGCATCGCGGCGCTCAACACCGCCATCGGATGGCCGGCCGACGCCTCGACCGCGGCGGCCGACCGGGCGCGGGTGCGGACTCAGATAGCCCAAGAATTCTTTCTGGCCGAGCATGGTCGGGAGCCGGTCAATGCGCGGGAGCTTGCGGGGCAGATCGCGAAGGACTCGCGGCCACGCACGCAGACGGTCGCGGGTTATGACCTGACGTTCTCGCCGGTGAAGTCGGTGTCGACGTTGTGGGCGGTCGCCGACCCGGCGGTGGCTGCGGCGATCGAACGGGCCCATCAGGCCGCCGTGCAAGACGCTTTGGCGTTCATTGAGGATCATGCCTTGTTCACCCGGACCGGGCCGCAAGGGATCCGGCAGGTCAACGTCCGAGGCCTGGTCGCCGCCGCGTTCACCCACCGAGACAGCCGGGCCGGCGACCCAGACCTGCACACCCACGTCGCGGTCGCCAACAAAGTGCAGAACCTCGACGGACGGTGGCTGTCCATCGACGGGCGAGTGTTGTTCAAGGCCAACGTTGCCGCGTCGGAGACCTACAACACCGCACTGGAGCAGCATCTCCGCGAGACCTTGGGTGTGCGGTTCGCCGAACGGCCGGGCACCGACCCGACCAAGCGGCCGATCCGAGAGATCGTCGGTGTCGACCCCCGACTGAACCAACGCTGGTCGACCCGCCGAACCCGCATCGAAGCCCGCCGCGGCGAGTTGGCCATCCAATTCCAGGATGATCACGGCCGGCCACCGACCCCGGTCGAAGCATTGCATCTGGCACAACAGGCGACTTTGGAGACCCGCGACGCCAAACACGAACCACGATCCCTGGCTGAGCAACGCGCGACGTGGCTCAGCGAAGCTACAGCCGTGTTGGGCAGCGCGGAAGCCGTCGCCTCGATGGTGCAGACGGCACTGGCACCGCACGCCGAGACCGCTATGATCGCCGACTCACACTGGGTCGCCCAGAGGGCTGAACACATCCTGAGCGTTATGGAGGCGAGCCGTTCGACTTGGCAGATGTGGCATGTCCGGGCCGAAGCGCAACGACAGGTCCGCACCATCGACGTGACCGCAGACCGGGCGAGTGCCTTGGTGGACCTACTGGTCGATGAGGTGCTCGATCGCCGGTCTATTGCCCTCGTCGCACCGGCTGACAACGTGGAGGAGCCGGAGGCGTTGCGGCGGGTCGACGGGTCCTCGGTCTACACCGTCGCTGGCGCCGCCCTCTACACCTCGCAGCGGATCCTCGACGCCGAGGCCCGTCTCGTCGCGGCGGCGGGACGTCGCGGCGGCGCCTCCGTCGAGCAGGTGGCGGTCGACCTGGCCCTGCTCGAAATGGCGGCGAACGGCACGGCACTCGATGCTGGGCAGGCCGCACTGGTCCGACAGATGTGCACCTCCGGGGCACGGCTGCAGCTCGCGATCGCCCCCGCTGGCGCCGGGAAGACGACCGCCATGCGCGCCCTGACTCTGGCGTGGACCGAAGCTGGCGGTCACGTACTCGGCCTGGCCCCATCGGCTGCCGCGGCCGCCGTCCTCGCCGAGCAAACCGGGATCCGCACCGACACGCTCGCGAAACTCACCTGGTCACTGAGGAACGGCGACCTGCCCGAATGGGCCGCTCGGATCGGCCCGTCAACCTTGGTGATCATCGACGAAGCCGGCATGGCTGACACTGTCTCCCTCGACACCGCCGTGCAGTTCGTGATCGCCCGTAGTGGAAGTGTCCGGCTGGTCGGAGATGATCAACAACTTGCCGCGGTCGGCGCCGGCGGCGTCCTACGCGACATCAAACACACCCATGGCGCCCTCCAACTCACCGAGCTGCACCGGTTCACCGACCCCGCCGAAGCGGCAGCATCCCTCGCCCTCCGCGAAGGCAAACCCGAGGCACTCGACTTCTACCTCAATCACGGACGCGTCCATATCGGCGACCTCGCCAAAACCAGGCAGGATGCCTTCGCGGCCTGGGCTTCCGACCGAGCGGCAGGACTCGACGCGATCATGCTCGCCCCCACCCGGCACCTCGTCGCCGCGCTGAACGCCCGTGCCCGCGCGCATCGGCTCGATCACTCCCCTGCGGCATCCGAGGTGTCTTTGGCCGACGGGAACCGGGCCAGCGTCGGAGACGTGATCATCACCCGCACCAACGACCGACAACTCCGACTCACCGCCACCGACTGGGTCAAGAACGGCGACCGCTGGACCATCACCCGCGTTAGCGAAAACGGCGGACTGACCGTCGGGCACAACCGCAGCCACCGCACGGTCCTACTGCCTGCCGACTATGTCCGCGAGTCGACCGGTCTCGGCTATGCCACCACCATCCACGCCGCCCAAGGCGTCACCGCCGATACGATGCACGGGCTGCTAACGGGGCAGGAGTCACGCCAGCAGCTGTACACGATGCTCACCCGCGGTCGGAGCGCCAACCACCTTTACCTGAAAGTCGTCGGCGACGGCGACCCGCACACCGTGATTCGCCCCGAAGCTGTTGCACCCCGCACGCCGACCGAGAGCTTGCAGCAGATCCTCGCCCGTGACGACACCCCCACCTCAGCCAGCACGCTGCTGCGAGAGCTCAGCGACCCGGCTGCTCGGCTCTACGCGGCCGTCCAGCGCTACACCGACGGCCTACACGCAGCCGCCGAGCAGCTCGTCGGACCCCAGATCGTTCAGATGCTCAATTGCCAAGCCGACCAGGTCGTCCCCGAACTCACCAGCGAGCCGTCATGGCCGACGCTGCGGGCACATCTTCTCGCGTTGGCGGCAGAGACCGGCGAGCATCCACTCCTCCACCTGCAGATAGCCGCCGCCGGACGAGAGCTCCACACCGCCGGAGACTTGGCCGCCGTGCTGGACTGGCGCCTCCCAGAGCCCGCATTACTGACCCAGGACCGCTTCCCTGGCTTCCCGGTATACCGAGAGCGCTTCATGATTATCCCGTTTGGGGCAAGTACCTGGCCACGCGGTCCGAGCTGGTGATTCGCCTCGCCACTCAGGTTCGACGCCACGCCGCCCGGGACGACACGCAGCCGGTGTGGGCGGCGCTCAGCAGTCACCCGAACGCCGCCGTCATTGGTGACGTCGCCGTCTGGCGGGCCGCCGTCGGCATCGACCCGCGAGACCGACGACCCACCGGAGCAGGGCAGTTGCAGACTGCGGCCGCCCTCTGGCAACAACGCCTCGACCGACGTATCTCCCATCCAGGCGACGACCAGGCGAATCGCGACCTCCGAAGGGACCAGGTTGGCCCGAGAACCACCAAAAACTACAACCGCGACAACCGAAATCACCGCGGGCGGTCCGAGGTCCACCCACCGTCGCTACCGCCAAGGCCTCGCTGATAGAAGGGCCACAGTCAACGACTCGTCTATTGGACGCGCTTCGCAGGTTGTAGGACGAAATAGTCGTGCGCGCGTGATCACCGGGCAACCAAAACTCTCCTTAAGGACTCTGACAGCCGTTATGCACAGATGAGCGGTCTGCGAGCGCTCCAGGGTGTGGATGTGAGATGGATGGAGAGCAAGATGATCATGGAACAACTGCTGACCACCGAGGAGTTTGCGAAGCGGATGCGCGTCAATCCGTCTACGGTTCGGCGGTGGCGTCTGGACGACGTCGGCCCTCCCTATCTTCGTGTAGGCAGCGTCTACCGCTACCCGATAGGCGCCGTGGAGGCATGGATCGCCGAGAGCGTTCGCCGCAGCATCGCGTCATGATTGAAGAGCCGATGCCGCCGCTTGGCGTGCGCTTGACCGTCGACGTGCAGGCCCGTGAGGGTGCGCGAGGAACGACCTACTACGCGCGGGTTCGGTGGACCCATCCAGTGACGCATCACCGTGAGGGCGTGAAGCGTACGCACGGATCTCTCGAAGAGGCGCGGGCCTGGGTCGAGCGCCTGGAGGGTGTCGCGCGAACGGGCGTCGACCCCGGCCAGCCACTCGCCGACTATGTCGCCCAGCTGGGGGATCGGTGGGCTCGCGGGATTGATCCCACGTCGACGCTGGATCCGTACTCGGCGGGGCTGCGCAAACGCGTTCTCCCGGCGCTAGGGCACCTCCCGGTATCGATGATGTCGGCCGGGTTGATCGATCGGGCGATCGACCAGTGGGAGGCGGCGTACGGTCGCTCGACGGTTAAGAACACGATCGCGGCCCTGGTGCTGGTGCTGGACGAGGCGGTGCGCGACGGGCTGCTGGTGCGTAACCCTGCGAAGGATCGGGCTCGGCGGCGTGTCGTCGGCCGGTCTCCCCTGCCGATGGCGGCGCCCGAGAGTCCTCGCGATTTTCGCATTACCGGACGTGAGCACGTTGAGC
>JBKPBV010000030.1:0-8132 GCA_046727055.1 Actinomycetota bacterium
ACGCTGCCCAGGCGGGCGCGAGCTCGATCACTGACCGGGCGGAAGTTCCGGTCGAACAGCTGAGATGCACCATCAACCGACCCCACGATGCTGGCGACCGGGATGAACTGCTCGCCGGCCTCCCGAAGTTGTCGCGGCCCGCGGCTGACCTCCTCCAGCAGCGGGAGAGTCCGGGGTCCACCTCGCCGTAACACACTGATCACTCGGGCGCCGTAGCGCTCCCGTCGCAACCGATCAAGGTCGAAGGCGCTGTCCATGCGGGCGTACCCGGTGCCGGCTGTGGAGCGCGGACCAGCAACGATCCGCTCGAGGAGCAGAATGCCTCCTACCGTGGCGAGGATTCCCACCAGGTAGAGGAGGAACTCGCTCAACATCAGGGCCACCTCCCACTTTGGACCCGGGGCGTCACTCGAGCGCACTGCTTTCGCGAGGTCTTCATCTCGGGAATGCACGTTCAACGTCGTCCAGCGGGGTTTGATTCCTCACGTCACCTCAGGTCGCGTGATCTCGGGCGAGTCGAGCGGCCCCGAAAGGTCAAGCCCTGAACCAAAGGCAGACCATGATCAACAATGAGACCGCGTGACGATATCCCTGGTGAAAGCTCATTCCTGGGCACAATAGGACGCAAGAGTGATGGACACGGACCTCTCATACCGATTTCACACGAGCGAAGGGCGCGAGGCCCCGAAGCGCAGCTGACCAGGACGGCTCAGGTGGCCAGCTCTTTCGCTCCTCCTAATCAGCTCCACCGCGGCGGTCCAATGGGAGCGTTCCGGCGTAATTGTGGACTGCTATCACTGCCTTACTTCGGCACTTTGGAGCTGCCGAGGCTGGCTCGTCGGCTGTTCCAATAGCTAGCGGTGACCTGGCCAGCCAGTTCACGCTCCGCTGCAAGAAGTGAGTCAGCGACGCCCGTCTTGTGCATCCGTTGGTAGACCGGGTCGCCCTGGGCGGCGGTTCGGGTGATCGCGTCGGCCGAGGCACGCACTCGGACTCGCACTGTTGCGAGGAACGCCGCTAGGTCACCACTCCAGCCGTACTCATCAAGGAAGCGCCGCAGTCGCCGGGGGCGATCGGCAATGGCGGTATAGCCCTCTGCGCGGACCACATGTCGAGCATGGAGTGGTACCCAAGCGAAGGCCGTGAACGCAAGATCCCACTCGGTTTTAACCGGCGCGGCAAAGTCCCAGTCGAAGAAGCCGTTTTGGCGCCCTCGTCACTCCAGACGGCGTTATAGGGCCGGCATCGTTGTGGCCAATGATCATCCCAGGCAGCCACTCGCCGCCTTCCCTCCAGACCGCTCGCAACGGCGGACGGAAGTTGGCCACTGTTTCGTGAAAAAGCTGCGCAGCCAGTGCGCCACCTGCACAAGTGCCTCGTCGGAGTGGACCCACGTCGGCCACGGCCGTTGATCGCCAACGGTGTTGCCCGGCACGTACGAAAGCACTTCCCGCCCTTGGTCATCAAACCCAGCGGACGGGCGAACCAACGAAGCTGGCCTGCTCCAGGAAGCGCAGCAGGGGGTGCACCGAACCGGTCCACGGGCCGCAGGGACGGCGCACAGTTTCACCGACCCGTATCGCGCCACTGCTGTTGCCGCCGGCCAAGAACTGCTCCTCCACACAACTCGTCGTGCACCCGGGCAATCGGGTCGCCCGAGCGCCCGGGGTGGAAACCTGTTACCACATCTGGGGAGAGCGATATGGGCGGAGCGACACGGTTTATGAGCGGATCTCGAAACTAGAGCACCTAGTCAGGGCCATATGTTGCGCCCCCGGTAGGAATCGAACCTACGACCGACAGATTAGAAACAGACCATGATCAACAATGAGACCGCGTGACCATATTCCCTAGTGAAAGCCCATTTCAGCGGCCATGTGACGCGCCGGTCGTGAGCAAGAATTAGGGCCCGATAGAGACCATGTAGGGAGCCATGTGGGGAGCGCCCATGATCTTGAAAGTCGGCTGTGCCCAGGTTTCTCGGGCCTTGCGTGACACCAATCTGCATGAGTGCTTCGCGCTCAGGGTCCCCGGACCAACGTTCCGACCCTAGCCGAAGCCCCAGCATTCCGCCTCCGCGATCAGTAGCCTGCGCCGCGGTTGCCGGGCCTCAGGGCGGCCCGGAGTCTGAGCGTTGTGAAACCAGGAGCTCGCGATGCTTCGTGGGTGCCTCTGCAGGGCGCGTTAGGCCCGACCGGGACCACAACAAATGATCAAGGAGCAATGGTTTACCGAGGTAAGCAGTGGTTCTCTCAGTCCCTCAACGCTTGAGGTCTACGGCGACACGCTAAAGCGACTCATCATCCCTGCTCTTCGCAATCTACGGGTTCGGGAGCTTACGGTTGGCAGCGTTGATCGGCACTTGAACGCCGTAAAAGTCAAGCACGGACCGGCCGTGGCAAAGACCGACCGGACTGTGTTGAGCGGCATGTGCAAGCTCGCTTGTCGCCATGACGCGCTTGGCTCGAATCCCTGCAAGGAAACCTCACGGCTTTCGACCAAACCGAAGAAGCCGCCTACGTCGTTGTCGGTCGATGAGATCAGGCACCTGCATACGTCTCTCGCGGAAGACCAGCTGGCGATCGAGGCCGACATCGTTGACCTCGTGACTTTGCTTATAGCCAGCGGTTTGAGGCTTGGGGAGGCCCTGAGCCTCCGTTGGACCGACGTCGATCTTGAATCCGGCGCTCTTGAGGTGAAAGGCACGGTTCTCCGCGTCAGGGGAGAGGGACTCATTATTACGTCCTCACCGAAGTCGGCGGCTGGCCACCGGATCCTCGAGCTGCCGACGTGGGCCGCAGATATGCTTCGCCGCCGTTACGCCTCCCGTGTCGGTGATCAAGTGTTTCCTGCACCCCGGTCAGGCAACCGTTCGGGATCGAAGCAACACAGGCCGGCCCTTGCGGTCAGCGTTCGCCCGTGCGGGCTTTACGGGACTCAGCAGTCACGCACTCAGAAAGAGCGTGGCCACCATGATGGATGAGGCTGGACTGTCATCGAGAGATGCCGCAGACCAGCTTGGGCATAGCATGCCGAGCATGACGACGGATGTCTATTTCGGTCGCAAGAAACGCGCCCGCGGCGCAGCTGCCGTCTTGGAAAATCTGTTCGACCGCTGAACGGTGCCTGCCTCCGAGCTGGCCGTCCTAGACGGGAGGGCCGTCGACCGCGGCGGCAAGCTTGCCTTCAACTGCCGAGCGTCGAGCATGTAGGCGACCCCGCGAGGGGCGGATCCATCAGGGGTGTGTGGCGGTCTTGCGCGGGCCGGCTTCCCGTCTGGTGGCTGGCGGTTGCATACATTGCCAGGTGAGGGAGGCACGCCGTCCTGTGACGGATGCCGGTGCGCTCGTGCCGAACGCGCGCTACCTTGTCGGCGAGGCGAGGTGGACTCGCGTGGGCGCAGTTGCTCGGACGGGACTCGGTGGTGGAGCCTATCGCCGCCGCGGTCGACCGCGCTCGCGTGGCGGGCGGCGGAACCGTCGTCGCATGCGGCCCGGGCTTCCTTGCGCGTGGGTGTGGGTGAGGTTGTCCAGCAATCTCGGACGTATCGGCTGACTCATCGATACGCGGCCGACCGAGCAGTCTCACCCGCGCCGTCATCGCAGTTGTCTAGCTAACCACCGCTACTGGATGTCCCTGCAAGGCTTGGACGTTAGCGGTCGTGAGGCCTCTGCCTCCGATCCCCCAGTCACCGCTGCGAACCTCCTCGACGACCACCCACGTTACGCCGCGCAAGCCTCACCCTCCACCGAAGTCATCGGGTCCGTCACTTTTGTGATGATCTCCTGCTTCTGCTCCGGAGTGGAGACCCCTTCGATTACCCGTACGTTGATAACGGCATTGATCTCTCCTTTCGATCCAGGCCGCGAACTTTGTTGTCGCGAACTGCCAGTGTGGTCAGCATCCTCACCCGTCGTGTGTGAAGGAGCGTGTGATAGGCGCGGACGGCCAGTGTCAGTTTGAGGCGGAGCCCTTCTGCGGCAGAGACGGTCAGAAAGACACTACGGATTGCCATCACGAGGTGCCGCATGACCTGTCGCCAGCATCAAGACAGACCGAGGTGACCACGCGGGAGCTGCTCGCGACAATGATCGGACGCTGCACAACCGGTCCGACCTGCCGACGTTGACCGACGGTCTGCCTACGAGCATGTCATCGCGGCCGCTCGGCACTCCAGCACCGAACGGCGCTGGGTCGACGTCGGCGAGGATGCATGTCCACGCGCGAACTTCTCATCGGAAATGGCGGTTGAGTCGACCGAAGGCAGGACGGACGAGATCGTCGTGGAAGCGGTCGAAGGCTTCGGGCAATCAGAAGGCTCCCGGTCCGCAGCTCGTCCTATTGGCGTGTAGGCCGATATTGACGGCTGGAAGCGCGCATTCGACGTCCCCAGTGGGAACGCGGGATGAGTAAGAGCCAACCGCAGCCAGGCAATTGGCTGCAACACCACCGCAATTCGAGAGATTTGATGGCCTTCTGCCCAGCGAAGGACAAATTATCTGCGTCCGTCTACGAGATGGACGCCGGCGGGGTGTATCGCGGATGCCCACCATTGCTCTTAGGCCTGAGCGGACGCCGAATAGTAGGCGCGAGCAGCTCGACGGGGGTAGCGGGCGGCACGGTCACGGTCGCGATCAAAGGAGGTTCGGGGCGGCGAGGGATGCAGTGATCACGACTGAGACGGCGACTGTTTGGTGTCTCTGCGGCGGGATGAGTTGGCGCATCAGCGAGATCACCTGGTCGGTGAACAGCGGATAGAGCGCGCAATCATCGATGCTCACCGGTTGCCGATCCAGCACCCGGACCTCGGTGAACCCGGCCTTTTCCAGTTTGTAGATGAAGTCGTGTTCGGCTAGGGCGCCGGCGACGCAGCCGGCCCAGGCCGCCGGCTGGGTGAGGATCTCCGGTGGAAGCTGATCTTGGTCAACGGTGAAATCGGACACGCAGAGTCCCCCGCCGGGCCGGAGCACCCGTGCGCATTCGGCCATTACGCGGGCCTTTCGGGGAGACAGGTTGATCACGCCGTTGGAGATGATCAGGTCCATGCTGGCGTCGGGCAGCGGAATGGCCTCCATTTCCCCGTACAGGGTTTGCACGTTGTCTAGGCCGGCTTGCTGCGCCGCGCTCGCCGTGCGCTGCAGCATCTCGGGCAGGAAGTCCAGCCCGACGACTTTGCCGGCGGGCCCGGTGCGTCGGGCTGCAAGGATGGTGTCGATCCCGCCGCCGCAGCCGATGTCGAGAATCGTGTCACCGGGTCGGATGTTGGCGAAGCGCAGGTGGTTGGCCACGCCAAGTGCACGGTTGATAGCGGCTTCGGGCACGTGCGCCAATTCTTGCGAGGTGTACAGCTTGTACGCGACGGCGGCCGTGGACGCTGGGACGTGCCGGTACGCCTCACGAACCAGATCCTTGATCTCGGCGCTATGCATCAGGTCGCGGCTCATGGGCCGAGCTCCTCCAAAGTTTCGTTCAAACGATGTAGCACTCCGTCTGGAATATCCTCATGCGCCGAGCTGGCGAGGACGCGCCGCAATTCGTGTGCGAACTCAAGTTCTCCGCAGCAGGCTCGACAGCGGGCCAGATGCTCCTCAATGGCTTCACGGGTCGACTCATCCGTAGTGGCGTCCAGGTATTCCCAAAGATGTCGTATGGCTTCCGAGCAAGTGATCATCGCGCTGTCCTTCGCAGCAGACCGTTAGCGTCCGCGTAGTTCCACAGCTGCTTCTCGAACAGCTTCCGTCCCCGGTGTAGCCGCGCCAGAACCGTGCCGAGTGGAATGTTGAGCATGTTGGCCACCTCGCGCGCCACGTATCCATCCATGTACACCAAGACGACCGGGATCCGGTACAACATGGGCAGTTCCCGCACCACCGCCCTCACATCCTCCGGCCCGAAGTCTTCGAGAAAGTCCAAGTGCAGCGAGTCCGAGTAAGGAAACGGATCCTCGTAGGCAATCTTGCGAAAAAGGGAGAACTCATTCATCTCGTCCAGCCCGACCTGCTGAGGGCTCCTCCCGATAGCGCGGCCACGGTCCCGACAGCAGTTGATCAGAATGCTGGTCAGCCACGCCGGCCCGGCCGCAGCCTCCCGGAGCTGGCCAAACCGTTGAAACGCCTTCAACAGGCAGTCCTGCACCGCATCCTCGGCGTCGCCACCGACCAGTCGTCGCGCGATCGAATACAGCTGGGGCAGCTGTACCCGCGCCAGCGTACGGAACCGCTCCGCCTGATCGGCTGCGTCCTCCGCCGTCTCCACATCCGCGACCGACACAGACACCACATTCCCTAAGACGTTTTCCCGGATTGCTTTATTGCACTCTGGCACCAACGCCAAACCCGTTCCACGCAAGAAGGCCGGCTGTAACCGATGGTTAAGACAGCAATGCAATAGCCCGGAGCTGGTGGACGTCTCCAGCTGTAGAGACGCAGTCAGCTGAAGGGAGCCGGCGCCATGGCGGATGTGGACATTATGGAGCTTGAGGCCAAGGTCCGGCAGGTGTATCGGCAAGTGGCAGAGCAACCACACGCCACATATCACTTCGAAATGGGCCGAGCGCTCGCCCAGCGTTTGGGCTACCCCGATGACCTGCTCACCTCCATTCCTGAAAGTGCTGTGGAGTCCTTCGCCGGGGTGGGCTATTTCTTCGACTTCGCCGACCTTCAGCCGGGGGAGGCTGTGATCGATCTGGGCAGCGGCTCAGGGATGGACACCTTGATCGCGGCCGGTCTGGTTGGGCCGGCGGGCCGGGTCGTCGGCGTCGACTTCACCCTTGAACAGTTGACCAAGGCACGCCGGCTCGCCGCGCAGGTCAGTGTTGACCAAGTCGAGTTCCGAGCAGGTCGCATCGACAGACTGCCCGCCGACAACGAGAGTTTCGACTGCGCAATCTCCAACGGCGTGATCAACCTCTCGCCGAACAAACAGCGCGTGTTCGCCGAGGCGGCGCGCGTGCTACGGCCGGGCGGTCGGCTTGCGATCGCCGATATCGTCACTACGCAACAGCTGACCGAAGCAATCGTCAGCAACACCGATCTGTGGGCCTCCTGTATCGGGGGCGCCGCCCAACAAGACGCCTACCAAGACCTCATCGAGGCTGCCGGCCTGACGATCAAGGCGACCCGGGTCAACCCGTATGAGTTCCTGTCCAGGCGAGCCCGCAACGCCAGCGTCAAGTACGGGGTGCACAGCATCAGCCTGCTCGCGGTGAAATCCGGCCGCTGAGCCGCAACTATCCATCAACAAACACCCGTCAACAAATCGAAGGGAAACCCAATGACAACCATCAAACATCGACCCGAGAACGTCGCCGCGTCCGGCACGCTGCGTGCTGGCTCCGCGCTCATGGCAATTGCCGCTCTGGGATTTATCGGTTACGCGATCATCTTCTTCGTCCGCAACTTCACCGGTGCCTTTCTCGAGCTCGGCATTGGTCCGAACCAGGTCGACGTGGGCCGCGACGAGATCCGCGAGTTCAGCCTTCGCCTCTTCCACTACATCGCGCACCTGCACATCGCGGTTTCGGGGTTCATCGCGGCCACCGGCCTGGCCACAGCGGCGCTTGCGTGGTACGGGGTGCGGCGCGGGGAGCTGTGGGCCTATGTGACTGCTGTTGCCACACCGGTACTCGGGCTGGCGGTTGCGCTGCCGGCACACTACCCGTACCACTTCGCCACCCTCGGCCATCTCGGCCTCATCTACCTAGCGACCGCGGTGTTCGTCGTCGGAGCCGTCCTCGCACTGAAACCAATCTTGGCGTCACGTCACACAAATGATCTTTGATCGCGGTCGCACGAGTCCGAAAAGGCCCGCCATTCCAGGCGGGCCCTGGGATGCGGAGGCCACAGATGGACGACACCAGGGTGGCGCTGGACCGGGCGTATTGGCTTGGGCCCCAAGCCGCTGGGCTTTTGGAGTCGACCGGCTTTCTGGTTGGCCAGTCAGCGCGTTTTTCTCGGGAAATCGGGGGTATGTCTGCCCAAGGCAGTTCAAGCACCTAGTGCGGCGCGTCTAAAGTAGTTTTACAGTGGAATGCGCGAGAATGAGGGGTGCGCGCGCAACCGTTGGGCCTGCAGCCGGGTGATCGTGAGTTGTTGGAGTCCTGGACGCGGTCGTCCTCGATCAGAGCGGGTCTG
>JBKPBV010000031.1:0-11413 GCA_046727055.1 Actinomycetota bacterium
GCCGATGCTCACCACGGCACGCACCGTATCGACCAGATGCGCTGCAGCTATGACCGCAGAACCGCCGAAGGAGTGGCCGACGAGTAGCCGAACACTACGTCCCGAGGCCTGCATAAATCTGGCCGCTTCGGCAGTGTCCTCAACCTTGTGGGAGAACGAGCCGTCTCCCCAGTCACCTTCGGAGTCGCCCAGTCCAAGGTTGTCGAAGCGAAGCATGCCGATGCCCTCGCTGGCCAGTTGCTTACAGATGCGGCTCGCCGCTGGAGAATCCTTGCCAAGCGTGAACCCGTGTGCGAGTACGCCCCAGCCCCTGACACGGTCGGTCGGATCGTCGATGAGGCCTGCCAGGCGGGGTCCGCTCGTGCTGGGGAACCATACACGCTCGGCCATGGGCAAATCGTGACACATGCCGTCATGCCGAACCGCTATCATTCGACGATCCAAGGCTGCCGCAGAGGTTCGGCGAGTCCGGCTCAGATCGTCACAGGACCAAGACGCGCCCAGTCTGCGGCTATTGACCGGAGACGAGCTGAGGAGCTCGGCGCCTTTGGCTCGTTGTCGTCATAATCGCTCCCGCTCTCGCCAACAGCATCCAGCGGCGGCTTACCTGTGCCGGCCCTCATGCTTCGAGTGTCAGGGGATGCGGGCCAGGGGCAGCCAGCCACGCCGCCATCTCCTTCCCGTACGTCCGAGTCCGCAGGAGGGTCGGCTATCGGCACAATGTGGCTGATCCGAGCCGTCGCCGGTGTTGCCAACACCCGCCGGTTCGCACCAGGCTGAGCCTGGCGAAGCCAAGCTCACTTTGCGGAAGGTCGGCCGATGATGCGTTACCGGCGCTGGTCGGCGCGGTCGATCATTGTCGCGCCGCTCCTGGCCGTGTCGCTTGCGTGCGGCGCGCAACCAACGGACGGCGGCGCGACGTCCGTGCCGCCTACAGGCGTTGCGAGTTCGGCCGTGCCGCGTGCCGCGGTTGGAACGGCGATTGACGACTACCTCGCGCACGGCTTGGTCAATTTGCAGAACATCCGGGCGGTTTTGGTCAGCCAGCGCGGCGAGCTGCTGGCTGAGCGGTACTACCACAGCGACGCGGCGGAGTACCTCGAGATCCAGTCGGCCACCAAGAGTGTCATTTCGACCTTGGTCGGCATCGCGTTGACTAAGGGCGATTTGAAGAGCCTGGATCAGACGCTCGGCAGACTGCTCCCGCAGCACCGGTCGGCGATGTCGAAGAGCGCGGCTCGCACGACTGTCCGGCAGCTGCTGACCATGACCGGCGGCTGGACGGCCTTCTACGACGCGGACACGGCCACGCCGCAACTGGTGAGAGGAGTCCTTGCCGCGGGGCCGGAGGTCGACCCGGGGGGATTCGTCTACTCCAACGTGGGACCGCACCTGCTCTCCGTAGTGCTGGCCGAGGCCACCGGGCTGTCGACGCTTGCGTACGCGCGGCGTGAGCTGTTCGGCCCGCTCGGGATCGACAGCCAGCCTGCGTTCGAGGGCCCGATGGCCCAACGCGACAACCCCGACGTGGTGAGCACGAACTCGTTTCGCTGGCTCCGTGACCCAGACGGTGTGCACGCCGGACCGTACGGTCTGGCGCTGACAGCGCGAGACATGATCAAGATCGGCGAGCTCTGGCTCAACGGCGGGGTGTGGCACGGTCGACGCATTCTCGACGGCGACTACATCACACAGGCCTCCACCAATCAGGTGCCTGAGCTCGAAGGCAAGATCCGAGGCTACGGCTATCTCTGGTGGGTCACACCGCTGGCGACGCACGACGCCTACAGTGCACAGGGCAGGTACGGGCAGCTGATCACCGTCGTGCCAGACCTGCGCGCCGTCATCGTGATCTCCTCACGCACATTGGATGACCCACCGAGCATCGAAGACCACCTCGCGATGATGGACGCGGCCATTGTGCCCGGACTGTCCTGACCTCGGGCATGATGCCGTCAGCCGGAAGGTTCGTGTCCAGAAAGTCCTGGTTCCGCTTCATCCCACTAGCCGGTCCACTTTCGAGGCAAGCGCTGGGCCTGCTCGAGGTCGGCGATGGACCACCATGGACCTACGGCATGTCGCAGGTCGTAGCTGACCGTCGCGGCGGACACTGCGCTTTGGCTAGTCCTCGTCGCTTCCCCAGCTGTAAACGGGCCGTGCGATCCGCGGCGGATCCTCGACGAGCTCGCGCCACGTCCCGAGCGCCTCCGCGACCGCTCCGAAATGCTCGTTGACGATCTCGTTGACGATCCACTCGACCTCGTCGCCCTCGAAGACGAAGATGATCTCGCCCGCCGACAGGTATACGGCGTGCCGTGCGAGGCGGCGTTCTGCCGGATCGAAAGGCGGCCCCTGCTCGAGCAGCCCACTGGCTTGTTCCTGAGCGCCCTGCTTCAGCCGCGCCACGAGTGCGATTCGATTCATAGGCGTCGGCAACTCTACGGCACAACGGTCGATGTCCCGGGCGTCGGGCAGCGACCGGGCGAGCCGGTCCAGTGTGGTCGCCACCGAGGTGGCACCAGCACGACGTCCTGCAAGCGGGTCCGTTGACGGGCACACCCGCAAGGGCTCGCCCTCGTGAGACAGGAGTGACGAGCGGGTTAGGCCGGCAAAAAGCCATTGCGACGCGTTTCATAGTTCATCGACGATCGTTTGGTGCCTGAGCGTGAGGATCTGGTCGCGCACTATGCGGGGCAGGACGAGGGGCAGCGCCTGTTCCGGTTTCGCCATAACCGCCTCGAGTTGCTTCGCACGCGCGAGCTGCTGCAGCGTCAGCTGCCATCGCCCCCAGCCGTGGTGCTCGACGTGGGCGGCGGCACCGGCGTACACGCGGCCTGGTTGGCGGGCCGGGGCTACCGCGTGCATCTCGTCGACGTCGTCCCGGAGCATGTCCAAGCCGTAGCTCAGCAGGGACTGGTGACCGCCGAAGTTGGTGATGCCCGCCGGCTCACGCAGGCGGACGGGTCGGTCGACGCGGTGCTCCTCCTCGGCCCGCTCTACCACCTCGTGGGTCGAGCTGAGCGGATCGCGGCGCTCGCCGAAGCGCGGCGAGTTCTGCGGCCCGGCGGGGTCCTGCTCGCCGCGGCCATCGGACGATTCATGGCGGTCCTCGACTGGGCGCAGCGCGGCGGCCTCACCGCTGACGTAGCGGCCAAGCGGGTGCCAGTGCTGTCCACCGGCGTGCACGACCCCACCCTCGGGTTCACCGACGCCTTCTTTCACACCGCCGCTCAGCTGCAGCAGGAGGTAGCGGAGGCCGGATTCGCCGACGTACAGGTGGTGGGGATCGAGGGGCCGGCGTGGACCATTGTCGACGCGCCCGGTGACGACGCCGACGCGCGCCTCGACAGCGCCCTGCGCTGCGCCCAGTTGACTGAGAACTTCGCAGAGATAGTCGACGCCAGCGCCCACCTGATGGCCCTCGCGACGGCTCTTTAGCATCGGCCCGCGGCGAGACGATAGCGCGCCGGTGCCGCACGTGCCAGTGAGCGTTCACGTTCTGACTCAATCCGACGCGCCGGCAGAGCGGGCCGATCGGGGTGGTTCCGGGCTGGCGGGTAGCCCGGCTCAACGCGCTGGCTGGCATCTCGATCCCAGCCCTGTTGGACTGGTTCCTGTGCATCCGCACGACCACTTCCGGTGGGGCTGTGGGCCTCCGGCACGCTGGTCCACTTTTGGTCGTCCCGGCGCTCGTGGTGATCGGCTGGCTGGTGTTCGGGCCGCTGCTGGCGAGTCGATTGACCACCCAGCGATGCCGTGCTAGATATATGCGCGCGAGCTGAGGAGCTCAGCAGACGGATCATCGAACTCGGGGGATTATGAAACGCTTCGTTACACGTGCCTTGATCGTTATGGCAGCAACAGTGGGCATCATGCTCGCTCAAGTTGCACCGGCCTCGGCCACTGTGCACGAGATCGTCGGGCAGTGGTGCTCAGGACGCGAACCGCTCGGCCCGCCAGGGATCTCCGGCGGAAGTAGCGCCGACAATTTCGCAAAGCCGCTGGAAGCGTCCGGCGTCGTTAACGGGGTCGTGCCCCTCACTGGTTCGGCGGGGCCCGGTTTGCTCGTCAGCTTCGATTACGACAGGCCGAACGTGAAGGTTGTCGGAACTGGTGTGTTTGTGGTTATTGACCCCAGTGTGCCGCTCTACCTTGAGCTGATCGCGCCTAGCTCCTCGTTTGCTGCCTTCAAGCACTGCCCGCGCCTGACGACGGGCTGACCGGGCGTCACTACACCATGCCGGCCTCATAGCGAGTCGCGGCCAGGGCATGTCTTAGGCGCTCGATTCCGAGCGGGGCGCGATGCAGGTCTTGACCCCTTGCGCCCCGTCCTCGGCACGGCGGCATAGCCCGCATGTCGACGATCGGGCCGACACCCACGCGGCTCGCCTGCGAGGTGATGATTGGCAATGATCGGCGATCACGTCGCGGGTGACGCCGGTGCGGATGTGGCGTCGCCGAGAGCCTGCGTGCGGCGTGAACAACGAAGTCCACGAGGGGCGCCGCCGCGGACGGCGTTGACCACCAGCGCGGTGGCGTGAGCGACTGATCAGCTGCTCAGCATCGCCGGCTAGGACTCACTCAACGGCGTACACGCTGGTGCTTAGCCTGAACCCGCCTATCCCGACTGATGTCGGCAGCATGTAGAGAATCGCTTGCCCATCAGGTGTGGCGGTCAGCGCGAACGGGACCTTTGACCAGTCGTTGTAAGGACGGCGACCTAGGAGATGGTCCTACTCGCTGCATTCCGTCGCCCGGCGCTTAGCCGCCAGGCGGGGCGGCCAACAGTCCGCTTAGCGTTCCGCCTTCGGACGTCCGCATAGCCGTCGGCTTGCGGGCATCCCCGCTCGCCTCGATAACGGAGCGCCCTGGACGATTCTCGAGCGAGATTGAAGCCGTTCCGCTCAGCCTTCCAGTCCTGATTCGTCCGGCGCTGTAGGAGGGTGGTTGGTGCGGAAACCAAGGTACAGGATGGTGTCGTGCTGCAACGCGTCCTTGCTGGGGCCGCCACTGCATGGAGCACGGTCTACCTGGTTGTCTATCTCTGGGTCATCGACGCCCAGCAGGGTGAGATTGTGTGGTGGTACGTCGTTCTGATCGTCCTCGCCGTGCTCAGCTTCGCCCTCGCAGCCCTTGGCGCTTGGGCACGGGCCGCGCTGACTGTCGGACTGGTCATGTCAGCCCTGGCCATGCTGGTCGGCATAGTGAGCCCCGGCGCACTGCTGGCACCGACTGTCGCCGCGGCGGCAAATCGCACTCGTGGTCACACGCCCGAGCGCAAGCGCACCTGCGGCAACAGACGCGCTCCGTTGAGAATGAGAAGCCGAACTCAGCGCGAGCCGCATCGTCGCCAGAAAATCCGGGATTGAAGCGCTGAATGTCAGCGGGAACTCATGAAGGATCTCTTCTGGCCTCAAGCAACGGCCTAGGTCAGGCAGCGCGCCGCGAGCAGCGCCTCGATCGCGTCGAGCCAGGCGGCGTAGTAAGCAGTCGCCGGTGACTCGCCAGGCGCGGGCTCGTGTGCCGCGATCGCCGACACCAGATGGTCACGGAATTCGCTCCATGGCGCGCCTGTGCGCTCGAGTACGACGACGCCGAGGCCGAGCGCCCGGCCCTGCCAGACCTCCTCGAAGACCAGCTCGCCGTTCGAGCGCGGCAGCGGCGCAGCTACACCTAGCGCGTCGTCGACATCGTCGAGAGCGGCGGCTGCACTCACGCTGGCGTTTTCTCGGCGACGGGCACTGCGACGCCGATCATCGCGTCGCGCGTAACGATCGCGGCCAGCGCCTCCTCATCCCAGCCCTCGGTCCCGGAGGGCCGCTCGGGCAGCACCAGATAGCGCACTTCGGCGGTCGAGTCCCAGACGCGGATCGTGGTCTCGGCTGGCGGTTCGAGGCCGAACTCGCGCTCCTGCAATCCGTGGCCAGTGCTTGGGCTGCCGCCGAGCTGGTAAAAGAGCGCGCCATATCGGGCCCGGATGGTCTCCGAGCCGCGTGCGGTGCTGCAGAGCGTGCAGACGACGGCGTTGTGTACGCCGGGCCCATTCGGGACGACGACCATTGTGTTGCCTTCCGCGCCGCCGAAGCCGAGCTCCGCGATGGCCGCTGCCCCGTCGGCTAGCAGGCGTTCGCGGTATGCAGGGTCAACCCAAGCGCGAGCCACGACCTTCGCGCCGTTCTGTGGCCCGACGTCGTTCTCGTATAGCTCGATCACCGCTTCGATGGCATCAGTTGAAACGAGGCCCTTCTCGACGAGCAAGGCCTCAAGCGCGCGGGCGCGCAGCTCGATCGGCGATACGGGGCGCTCGTGCTGGTGGCCGCGGTCGTTGCTGTGGTCGCTCATGCGGGCTCCAAGTAGGTGTCGAACAGATCGAGGAGCACCGTCCAGGGCGGTTCGTCGCTCTCGCCCCACAGGTCCTGGGAGGCGAACGCGACGGCGTACACCGGCTCGGGCTCGGTCGGCAGCCCGTAGGTCGCACGGTCAGGGAGCCGGTCGGTGCCCTGGACCCGCTCGACCACGCCGAGCGCCCCGCGCACGTAGCGCGGGCAACGCGTATGCCCATCCGGGTGCATGCGGCGTACCCGGACGCGATCGCCGGGCGCGAAGCGCGGGCTGACCGCGATGCCCATCACCGGCGACCCTTCGCGTAGCTGTGCAACCGCCTCGGCAGCCAGCTTGGGGTCGGCGGCCGTCGGTGCCGCCTCGCTCAACGCGAGCCGTGCCATCATCGCCTCCACCTCACCAGGCGCGATCGTGCCCTTGGCCTCCATACGGCGCTCCGCGCTCCACAGCCAGCGCTCGTAGTACGACGCCTCCAGGTAGTGCGCCGGGTCCATCGACTCGCCGACCGCACGCCCGCCCGAGCCACCGACGAGACCGCGCACGTTGCCGAGATGGGAGAGCGCGAACACGCGCGGCTCCCAAGCCTCGTGGAAGACCTCGTCGCCGCCCTCGACGACCACCGGGCCGAAGCCGTGCATGCCGCCCATGTCGTGCACGCCATCCATTCCGGCAGGGTACAGCCCGTGGGCCTGCCACGGTGCTGAGGTGCTCGGCCTCGGCGTGCATGATGAGGCCGGACCTCTGAGAGCGTCGCTTAGTTGATTCACGGTTGTCAGTCGAGCGTGATGACGACCTTGCCGTTGGCGCGGCCCTGCTCGGCGTACGCCAGCGCCTCGGGGGTCTGGTCAAATGGGAACATCTTGCCGATGACCGGGCGGAGGTGGCCAGCGTCGTAGAGGGCGGCCAGCTCGCGCAGCTGGGCGCCGTTGGCCTGCATGAACAGGAACGAGTAGCTCACTCCGAGCTTCCGGGCTTGCTTGCGGACCTTTCGGCTCAGCAGCTCCATCACGACGCCCATGTACTGCGGCGCCCCGAGCTGCTTCGCGAACCTGGGGTCCGGCGGGCCAGTCACACCGATCGCCTGTCCGCCGGGCTTGAGGACCGTCAGGGACTTCTCAAGGTTTTGGCCGCCGAGCGAGTCCAGCACGACAGCGTAGCCGGAGAGGACGTCGGCGAAGTCCTCCTTCTTGTAGTCCACGACGACGGCGGCGCCGAGGCTTTGTACCAGCTCCGCGTTCTTTCCGCTCGCGGTCGTCGCCACCGTGGCGCCGAGGTGCTTGGCGAGCTGGATCACGGTCGACCCCAGGCCGCCGGAGCCGGCGTGGACGAGGACCTTCTGGCCAGGTTTCAGGTGGGCGCGGTCGACGAGGGCCTGCCAGGCAGCCAGTGCCACCAGCGGCACCCCGGCCGCCTCGTGCAGGGTGAGCGAGCCTGGTTTGGGGCGCAACGTCGTCCTGGTCGATCGCGATGTACTCCGCGAACGTCCCGATCCGCAGGTCACGGGGGCGGGCGTACACCTCATCGCCTACCTGGAAGTCACGTACGGCAGAGCCAACCCTGCTCACCACGCCGGCGACGTCGTGGCCGAGCACGAACGGGGTCCGGTACTTCAGGAGCTGCTTGAACTCGCCGTTGCGGACCATCTTGTCCAGCGAGTTCACGCTGGCGGCGCTCACCTTGACCAGCACGTCACCGACGCCGACCTCAGGGCTCGGGTACGTCTGCGGCGCGCAATCCGTCCTTGCCGTACGCGAACACGGTCCCCACGACACGATCGAGAGCAGTTCGGCGAGAGAGGTCGCTAATGCGCTACAGCAAGGACCACAAACAGGCCACCAGACAACGCATCCTCGAAGCGGCTGGACGGCGCTTCAAAGAAGACGGCATCGACGGCGCCGGCGTCGCCGCCGTGATGTCCGACGCAGGCCTGACCAACGGCGCCTTCTACGCCCACTTCGCGTCCAAGGAAGATCTCGTCGCGAACGCGCTCGCCGACCAGCTGCGCGCCCAACGCCACAGCTTGGACGCCCAACACCCCGATCGGTCCGGGCTCGAAGCGTTCATCCGCTCTTACCTGTCCCCGCAGCACCGCGACGAGTTCGCCGACGGCTGCCCGTCGGCTGCGCTGCTCGACGAGATCGCCCGCCGCCCCACCGCCACCAAACAAGTCTTCACCGACGAACTGATGGGTGTCATCGACGACATCGCGTCGCGTCTCGACCCGACACACGCCGAGGCGCTCAAGCGAACGCGCTCACGCTCTTCGGGCTGATGCTCGGCACGTTGCAACTCGCCCGGGCGCTGACAGACCACGACCTGTCCGATCAGCTCCTCGACCGCGGCGTGGGGACGGCCTTGAAGCTGCTCGACGACCTGGCTTGACCGCGTTGCAGAACGCTCGCGCGCCGCACGCATCGCTCACGGCGCAGATCTGTCTCATCCAACCTGTCAGCCGGGCTCAATCTGCTGACACGTTCTGCGAGACCGGATAACCAGGCGCCGTGTCGGCTCCCGAATTCACCGTCCGCCATCCAGTGCGCCCCTACGATGAAGCTGCCTTCCCGCACAGCACGCCGCAGCGGCGGATGGAGGGCTTCACATGGCGCCGATCAGCCGCCGCGGAGTCCTGTTGGGAGTCGTTGGTGTCGGGCTCGCCGCCTGTTCGAAACGGTCCGTTCAGCAGAGCGCCCGGCCGACACCACCGCCCACTCCCAGCTCGATCCCCGGTGCGACCGCCAGCCCGTCCGCATGGGTCGACACGCGGCCGCGTTGGCCGCTCACCGGCAAGCTGCTGAAGGACGAGGGCAAGGCGCGGCACGCCGCGGTTGCGGTCAAGGTGCCTGACAGTCGCCGAGAGCATCCGCAGCGCGGCATCGACCAGGCTGACATAGTCTTTGTTGAACTCGAGGGCTATCGGGACGCGTCGGGTTACAGCGGGACCCGGCTAGTTCCGGTCTTCCACTCCCGCATGGCCGGCAGCGTCGCCGCAGTGCGCTCCATTCGGCCGGTGGACGTTCCATTGCTAAGCCCGATCCATGCACTGATCGGCAATACCGGCGCCGCGCCTTGGGTGGTCAACTACGTCGAGCACTATCGCGCCCACCTCGAAGGCCTCTTGTCGTTCATGAACACCCGCGGCACCGGTTCGTACGGCATTGATGCGTCGCGGGTATACACCCTGAACGGTGACAACTACTACGACAAGGCGGTCATCTGCCATCCGGCGACGCTCGCCCGGCAGACCAAGCGGTTCCGTGCGGGGCCGCCGCAGCCCTACTTCCCTTTCGCCTCGACGCGCGAAGAGGTGAGCGCCACGCGGGGCAAACGCGGCCGCTCGATCAGGATTCCGTACAAGGGTGACAGCTACTTCATGGGTTATGACTACGACGAGAAGCAGAAGCGCTATCTGCGCAGCATGCCATGGGGTCCGCACGTGCTGGCCGATGGCGGTCGAGTGTCGACTGACAATGTGCTCGTGATCAAGGCCAAGCAGCATTACGGCAAGATCTTCCGCGGTATTGGCCGTGACGAGCCGCTGCACGACATCATCAACGCCCGGGGCAAGTTCCTCTACTTCAACCGCGGCCGCTACGTAACCGGCACCTGGCGTAAGGGAAAGGTGCAGGAGCCGTTCGAATTCACCCTCAACGACGGCAGTCCGCTCAAAATGGCGCGCGGGCAGACCTTTGTCGAGCTGCCCAACCTCGGTGCCAAGCTACGCATCGAGGCCAGATCCCGATCAACAGGCAACTAATACTCCGCCGAATTAACCACCGATGGCTTTGAACGACGACGATCCTGTCGCCGATGTGAAGCTGCTAGCTCGTGTGAACCGCGGCCAGTTGCGTCTAGAGTCGGCCCGATCAGGGGGACACCCGTTCCCGCGGGAACCGGTGTCAGTCGCCGGTCGGCTTGCCGACCGGGCGGCCTCTTTGTGCCCGGTGCGACGACGGGGGGACTAGGCCACGAGGGCGCTCACGCTCGAGTGCCCATGGCGGTCCGAAGCGCCTCGACAAAGGCACCGGGTCGTTCACCGATCGCGAAGTGGCCACAGTCGTCGATCGGATGGAGGGGCCAGCCGAAGCGCGCGCTCGTCTCCTCTGCGATTCGGAAGCGCGTGATCCGGTCGTTCCGGCTCCAGATGAGCTAACGGGCACGCTGATACTCCGAAGCTGACCAGACGGGATCCGCGGCATGTTTAGCCGCCGCAAGAGTCGACTGTCGGCTGCGCGAACACTGCGTTGGGTTGTCCGATCCATGTCGTACTCCGCAAACGCCGCCCAGCGGCTACCCCACTCCGCCCGAACGCGTTCGGAATCAACGACCACATAGCGAATTAGCCGGTCAAAGTTGGCAGCGCTCCGGCGGATGCTGTACCGGACAAGCGCGACCAACGCGCCTGGTGTAGGAAGCGCCCGGCCGAGCGAGCCCGAATTGACCAGGACAATCTGGCGGGCCCGATCGCCATGCGCCACAGCGAAGCGGGCTGCCAAGGCGCCCCCGAGGGAGATCCCGACCAAGGTGGGCGGCTGGGCGCATGTTTGCTCGATCAGGGCGTCGAGCCATTCGACCACCCCGGGGGCGTCCAGCGGGTTTGCCCGCACCTCTGATTGGCCGAGACCCGGCAAGTCGGGAGCGACGACCCGATGGGTCGCCACGAGGTGTGGGATGACCTGCGCCCAATGCGCTGCGAAGCCACCCTGCCCGTGCAGCAGCACGATCGGAGCTCCGTCACCGCCCTGGACCAACCAGGTGGATACACCAGCGAGGTCGAGCCGACGCTCGGTGACGGGTATGCCGTCGAGGAGCCGAGTGAGTCCGACGGGGCTCGACTTCGAGCCGTCGGTGTTACCGTTCACAGACATTCGGTTCGGCCTCCTCGCGTAGGGCGACTATCGGCTTCGGACCGGGCCGTTCGCCACTCCTCAGCAACGGTCACCAGACAGCCCGGCGTGCCGAGCAGCCGCCCCCTACCCCGGCGTCACCCGAGGTGTGCGCAACGTCCGAAAAAGGTGTGCGGTGGCGCATCGGATGCAGCGGTTGCGGCCACGAGCTCCGCACAGCATCGGAC
>JBKPBV010000032.1:0-4864 GCA_046727055.1 Actinomycetota bacterium
GGTATCCGAGCTCGCTTGACCAGTGGCACCTGAGCCGGAACGTTGGCGGCTGGAGAACTTCCTCGATCACCTAGACATGTGGATCGAGCGCGAGCAGCCGTCGGATGATCTACGTCTTACAGTCACAGCGTGGATCCTCACCTGCCCTTGCCTTTCTCATGAGGCGTCGGTGCACCCGGCGACTGTCAGGTGATCAACTTCTGCGCCGCTTCCGCGATCCCCTCAGGTGACATGCCATAACGATCAAGCAAGAAACCGGCCGAGCCAGTGGGTGCGAACTCCGGGACACCCAGGATCTTGATCTTGATCGGATAGTTCTGCGAGACGGTTTCGGCGACTGCACCGCCCAAGGCGCCGGCAACAGTGGCTTCCTCAGCGGTGACGATGCCCCGGGTTTCCCGGGCAGCCTGCAGTATCGCCTCCGTGTCCAGTGGTTTCACCGTGGGCATCGAGATCACCCGGGCAGAGACACCTTGATCTTGGAGTTGTTCGGCGGCGACCAGGGCACGCCACAGGACGGTGCCGTTACTGATCAAGGTCACGTCGCCGCCGTCGCGCAGCGTGATCGCCTTGCCGGGAACAAAGGTGTAGTCCGCGGGGTAGAGCTCAGGAACACTCATCCGGCTGACGCGAATGAAGACCGGGCCTTCCACCTCAGCGGCCCATCGCATGGCTGCTGCGGTCTCGATCGGGTCGGCGGGCACCACGATCGTGATGTTGTCGATAGCTCTCAGCCAGGCGATGTCCTCGATGGAGTGATGGGTTGCGCCGAGCTCGCCGTACGCCATTCCCGGGCTCATGCCGCATAACTTCACGTTGCGATTCGAGTACGCCACATCGGCTTTGATCTGTTCCAGTGCTCGCGCGGTGAGGAAGCAGGATGCCGCGGACACAAATGCGATGCGACCACCATTGGCGAGTCCGGCGGCCACGCCAACCATGTCTTGCTCCGCGATCCCGACATTGATCAGCCGATCAGGGAAAGCCCTCTTGAACGCATCGAGCTTGCTGGAGCCGACAGAGTCGTTGACGACACCCACAATGCGGTGGTTCTGGTGCGCCAGCTCGGCCAGGGTTTCGACGTATGCGTTGCGGCAGTCGTAGCGGGGCCGCTCGGCTATCGACTGCTGGCGTCCATCACGCAGAGCGGCGGGGGGTTCAAGGGGGGTCGTCCCCCCTTGCTGGACGCGGGTGTCGGTCATGCTGCACCTCCTCGGCCATCGGCTGCCGTTAGCTCGTCGAGTGCCAGTTCCAGCTGTTCAGCTGAGGGGACCTTGTGATGCCAGGCCGCGTTATTGCTCATGAACGAGATCGGGTGCCCCTTGTGCGTGTGCGCGATCACGAAGGTGGGCTTACCCGGCCGGAACGGCACCGCCGACAGCACGTCGAGCAGCTCTCCATGATCATGACCATTGACTTCGACGACGGCGAAGCCGAATGCCGTCGCCTTTTGATCAAGCGGCTCAAGATCATTGGTCTCTCGAACGGTTGCCCCCTGCTGGAGCCTGTTGCGGTCCACGATCACGGTGAGCCGGTCCAGCTCGTAATGGGAGGCGGCCATCATGGCCTCCCAGTTGCTGCCCTCCTGTAGTTCGCCGTCGCCGACCAGCACATACGTACGCCGGCGAGAGACATCCAGCTTGGCCGAGATGGCATGGCCGACCGCAATTGGCAGCCCGTGCCCAAGCGGTCCCGTGTTGGCTTCCACGCCACGGACATAGTTGCGGTTCGGGTGGCCGTTGAGCTTGGACAGCGGCTTGAGGAAGGTGGCCAGGTCGTCCACACGCAGGAACCCATAGGCGGCCAGCGTGACGTACAGAGCTCCGGCAATGTGGCCCTTCGAGAGAATGAAGCGATCCCGCTCGGGATCATCCACGGTCTCGGGCGTGACGTTGAGCACAGCCCCGTACAGCGTGGCGAGGATGTCGATGGCGGAAAGATCGCCACCGATGTGGCCAGCGCCCGCGTAGTGGACCAGCTTCAGATCCTGGATGCGGATTTGCCGCGCCGCCTCGGCGATGTGGGCGATCTGCTCGTCGCGATGCGCATCTGACAGCCGATGGAAGATAGGCATGGTGACGTGCTCGGAAGCAAGGGCAGTCATAGGTTCACGTCCTCGCTTTCGCGTGTACGCGACATGGAGCTCAGCAGCACATCCTGGACGAGCCGCTGCGCTGCGAGGGCGTCATGAGAGGCCTGGGCAGCACGCAGCGCCCCCTCATCCAGCGCATCGAGCGCCCCGTGGAGAGCCTTGAGGAAGCGAATCGCCGCTTTGGCCGCGGCCACGCTGTCCTCCCGGAACGGGAATTGATCAAGCTGCCAGACACCGTCCCAATTGTTCTTGCGCAGCGTGTAGAAGAACTCGAAGGTCTCGACCAAGTGCACCGAGCCGACCACCATGTCGTCGTCCCAGCCGCGGAAGTTGTCGTTGACGTCGATCGCGAAAAGACGGCCCGCGTCCATGCACAGCTGAGCCGCGTCGGCCGGAGTCTCTAGGCCGTAAAGGGAATGACCAAAGTCGAGCAAGATGCCGAGGTTGTCCAACCCCACCTGCTGGATCGCCAGGAGGGTACGTGCCGCGCTGGGAAAAATGATCTTGTTACGCGGCTCACGTGGCTTGTATTCGATCACAAATTTGATCTCCGGATGGGCGGCGACCAGCTCCCGGAGCCCGTCGACCGCCAGCTTCCAGATCTCGTGGTAATCGACCTGGAAGGGATAGTCCCAGCCGTCCTGGCCGAACCAGAGCTTGACGTAGTCGCAGCCCAGTTCCTTGGCGAGCTCTGTGGCCTCGTTCAACAGTTTCAGTGTCTGGGATCGAACGGCCGGGTCCGGGTTGGTGATCGAGCCCTTGACATAGTCGCGGTTGTAGATCTCCGGCGTGATCGCAACAGCGCGGAGGCGGTTGCGCTCCAGGGCCGCCTTGACGTCGTCCAAGCTGCCGTCGAACCCGGCGAACGGCCAGTTCAAATCGACGACTGACAGGTCTCCGACCGCCCCCGCACGATCAATCTGCTCGAGTAGCCCGACAGGCGGGCCATAGCCCTCCGTGGCGTACCGGTCCCTGTACGTGGCGAAGTGCCAGATACCCGCGCCGAAAACCGGCAGATCACTCATGATTGGACTCCAATCGTTAGTAGGCGTCTAAGCGATCATCCGTCAGCCTTTGGTCGCGCCAGCGGTCAGGCCGCCGACAATCCAGCGCTGCAGGAAGATGTAAGCGATCAAGATCGGCACGACAGCGATCAAGATGCCAGCCGCAAGTCCGGTGTTGTTATTGGCGAACTGGCCTTGGAAGTTCAGCAAGCCGACCGGAATTGTCTTGTTTGCGTCAGAACTCAACAAGATCAGAGCGAAGAGAAACTCATTCCAGGTCGCCACGGCGTCGAGAATGAACACCGTGACCAGCGCAGGAGTGGAAAGCGGCAGTATGAGGGCGAAGAAGATCCGCCAGGGACCAGCTCCATCCATCTTGGCAGCCTCAATGAGCTCGTCCGGCAGCTGTCGAAAGAACGACTGCAGAACCAGCACCTCAAACGGGATGCCAAATGCGAGGTATGGCCCCACCAGACCGGGAATACTGTCAATCGCGCCGAAGCTGCGCAGCAGTACAAACACGGGCACGATCGTGATGTAGATCGGGATGGTCAGGCCCAGGAACACCGCGAACATGATCGGGGCTCCGAAACGAAGCCTCAACTTCGCCAGCGCAAAGGCCAGCATTGCCGAGATCAACACGCCCAACGGGACCTTCAAGATCAACAGAAACGTGCTGTTCCGGTAAGTGGTAGCAAAGTTGCCAACCCCCCAGGCGTCGGCGAAGTTCTGCAGTGTCCACTCCTGAGGCCACGACAACGCGCCATAAGCCACGAAGTCCGACAGCGGGCGTAAAGCGGTGATCACTAGCAGCGCCAGTGGCGAGATCCAGAACAGGGCGACCAAGGTGAGCACGATCGTCATCCCGATGCCGCCGCCCTTACGTTTGGGTTCCCGGCTCAGCTCCTCCGTGGGAGCGATATGGGCGTCCGGCAGCGCCGCGACTGGGGCAACTTCAGCGGAGCTACTCATGCTGCATGCTCCTTGGTCTGGGAACGAACGTATGGGATGCTCACGGCAATCGCAACGACGGTGATTACGACTGCGATCGCGGTGCCGTAGCCGGCCTGGTAGTACTGGAAGACGTTGAAGTACATCCAGGTGCCCATTACCTGGGTGGCCGTGCCGGGTCCGCCGTATGTCATCGCGTAGATCAGGTCGAACACCTTGAACGAGTCGATCAGCGACAGCGCGATGACGATATAGTGTGCCGGCCGCAGGCTCGGCATGGTGATGTGCCAGAACTGTTGAGACCGGCTCGCGCCGTCAACCGTTGCGGCCTCGTACATGTCTTGGTTGATGCCCTGCAGAGCGGCCAGATAAAGCAGCATCGGAAAGCCGACCCGAAGCCAAATAGCCGGCACCATCACCGCGGCCAGAGCGGTCGAGTCCTGCCCAAGCCACGGCTGAGCGAGGCTGTCCAGCCCGATCAGGCGCAGGAAGGAGTTGATCGCACCGTATTGCGGGTTGTAGAGCCAGCCCCAGATCGAGGCGACCGCAACCAGTGGCAGCACGGCAGGTGTATAGAAGATCAACCGCAATACCGGCTTCCCGCGCACCTTGCCGTTCAAAACCATGGCCAGCGCCAGCCCGATGACAACCGGGAAGATGATCGTAACCACGGTCCAGATGATGTTGTTGATCACTGCCTGAATGACCACTGGGTCCTTAGGCATGTTGGTGTAGTTTTCCAGCCCAACAACGTTGTAGGTAGGACTCAGTCCATCCCAGTCGGTAAAGCTGAACCACAACGACGACAGTGCAGGGT
>JBKPBV010000033.1:0-8129 GCA_046727055.1 Actinomycetota bacterium
TCGCGAGGTTCACCAAGAAGCAGCGCGAGGAGTTCCTGTATGGCCAGGCCCGCCGGATCAAGGTCGACAACATCAACCTGACGTATGAGGGTCTGATCCCACGTATCCAGAAGTCGTTCCTGTCCAAGGACGTCGACGCGATGCAGCCGCACATCCGGGCGTTCGTGGAGCGGGCGGTGACGTTCACGGCCTGTCCCGAGTGCGGTGGCACCCGGCTTAGCGAGGCGGCACGGTCGTCGAAAATCAAGGGGATGAGCATTGCGGACGCCTGTGCCATGCAGATCAGCGACCTGGCTGAGTGGGTGCGCGGCCTGGACGAGCCGTCCGTCGCTCCGCTGCTGACGGCGCTCGGGGAGACCCTCGACTCCTTCGTGGACATCGGGCTCGGCTACCTCGGCCTCGACCGATCCACGGGCACGCTTTCGGGCGGCGAAGCGCAACGCACTAAGATGATCCGCCACCTCGGGTCGTCACTCACCGACATCACCTACGTCTTCGACGAGCCCACCATTGGCATGCACCCCCACGACATCCAGCGGATGAACGGCCTGCTGTTGCAGCTGCGGGACAAGGGCAACACGGTGCTTGTCGTGGAGCATAAGCCAGAGGCGATCGCGATCGGCGACCACGTCATCGACCTCGGCCCGGGCGCCGGTGCCGCCGGTGGCGAGGTCGTGTTCGAGGGCACCGTCGAGGGGCTGAGAGCGAGTAGCACGCTCACCGGGCGACACCTGGACGACCGTGCCTCCTTGAAACCGTCGGTGCGGACGCAATCCGGGGTGCTGGAGGTACGCGGCGCCGACACCCACAACCTGCAGGACGTCGACGTCAACATTCCGCTCGGCGTGCTGTGCGTCGTCACCGGCGTCGCGGGCTCGGGCAAGAGCTCGCTGATCCACGGCTCGGTGTCCGGCCGCGACGGGGTCGTGTCGGTCGATCAGAGCGCGATCCGCGGCTCGAGACGGAGCAACCCGGCGACGTACACCGGACTGCTCGACCCCATCCGCAAGGCGTTCGCGAAGGCCAACGGCGTGAAGCCGGCGCTGTTCAGCGCCAATTCCGAGGGCGCCTGCCCCACCTGCAACGGCGCCGGCGTCATCTACACCGAGCTGGGATTCATGGACACGGTCGCCACCACCTGCGAGGAGTGCGAGGGGAAGCGGTTTCAGACATCGGTGCTGGAGTACCACCTCGGCGCCCGCGACATCAGCCAGGTGCTCGCGATGTCGGTGGCCGAGGCCGAGGAGTTCTTCGCTGCCGGCGAGGCGCGCACGCCAGCCGCTCACGCCATCCTCGACCGGCTCACCGACGTCGGGCTCGGCTACCTCAGCCTCGGCCAGCCGCTCACGACGCTGTCCGGCGGCGAGCGGCAGCGGCTCAAGCTCGCCACCCGTATGGCCGAGAAGGGCGGCGTCTACGTCCTCGACGAGCCGACCTCCGGCCTCCACCTCGCCGACGTCGAGCAGCTGCTCGGCCTGCTCGACCGGCTCGTCGACTCCGGCAAGTCCGTCATCGTCATCGAGCACCACCAGGCGGTCATGGCTCACGCCGACTGGATCATCGACCTCGGCCCCGGTGCCGGCCACGACGGCGGCCGGATCGTCTTCGAGGGCACGCCCGCCGACCTCGTCGCCGCCCGCTCCACCCTCACCGGGGAGCACCTCGCGGCCTACGTTGGCACCTGACCGAGGCTCGTTAGCTCGCGAAGTGGCGGCGACAACCCTTGTCAGCTACCCAGAATCCCTGTACGCTTTTCTGTACAGGAGGAATTATGAAGACCATGAGCTACACGGAATCACGAGCAAAGTACGCCGAGGTGCTTGACGCCGTGATCAGCGATCGCGAGGAGATCGTCATTACGCGCGCTGGCCATGAGCCGGTCGTGATCGTGTCCCTTGAGGACTTCGAGTCACTCCGCGAGACCGCTTACCTGATGCGTTCGCCAGCTAACGCGCGTCGGCTCTTGGACGCGATGGAACGCCTCGAAGCAGGCGACGGCGAGCCTCACGAGCTGGTCGATGAAACTGAGCGATGAGGCTCGTCTGGGACTCCAACGCCTGGGAGGACTACCTGTGGTGGCAAACCCAGGATCGCAAGGTTCTGAAGCGCATCAACCTGTTGATCCAGGACGTAACCCGCCACGGCAACGAGGGCATCGGCAAGCCCGAACCGCTCAAGCACGACTTCGCGGGCTACTGGTCCCGTCGGATCACCGATGAGCACCGGCTCGTGTACAAGGTCACCGAGACCGAGGTCCGGATTGCCGCTTGCCGGTACCACTACGGGCGCTGAACCCAAGGCAGGGGAGTTGATGAGCCCAGGCGTGGCATTGCGAAGACTCTGGCAAAGGGGGGCATTTTGGTCATACTTATGACCATGAGTGAAACATTGTCTCTCGCCGAGGCAAAGGCGCGTCTGTCTGAACTCGTCGGTCGAGTCGACCGCGAGCACGACCGTGTCACCGTCACGGTGCATGGCCGCCCCTCAGCGGTCCTGCTCTCTCCGGACGACCTCGAGGCGCTCGAAGAGACCATCGCGATCCTGTCCGATGCCGAAGCGGTCCGACAGCTCACGGCGTCGGATGCCGAGCTCGCACGCGGTGAGGGCGAATCCGAGCAGAATCTGGCCGAAGCGATGCGTCGCCGCAGGAAGCCGGCGTGACGGACGGGCGCTACGAGCTCGTCATCTCACCCACAGCTCGGCTGCAGCTCACCGAGCACCTGCCGGAGTCCGTCGCATTTGCCGCGCACGAGCTGATCGTGGGGCCGTTGCTCGACAATCCGCAGCGCGTCGGTCGACGGCTCCGTCCACCGCTCGACGATCGACTCAGCGCCCGTCGTGGCACCTATCGCGTGATCTACCGGATTGATGATGCCCAACATCGCGTGACTGTCGTCGCGGTCGTTAACAGATCCTAGGCCTACCGCTGACGCCCGAACGGCGCGTGTTGTCCGATAAGTGACATTATGTCAGTTTCGCTGTTGGCGTCCTCTCCCCCCACGTTTCTTCGCACAGAGCCACGAACCGAGGGCCTGGTTAGTCGGGAACCACGTTCATTCGTGGCGTTGTGCGGACAAACGCATCAGACAGATCGCCGCATGGGCGCCGGCGACTGACAAGATGATTTGGAACCGACAAGGGCTCCTGCCAGCTCCGGGACAGCAGGTCCACACCCGGAGCACGTTCGAGCAGGTGCGGGTAGCCTTTCTAGGTTTACTCCCCGCTAAGCCGGGAATCTTTCACAGCACACGGGTTGGGAGGTGGTCAGCCGTGCGAGCGTCAATCTCGCTAGGCCGCATCGCTGGGATCAAGGTCGGGATCAACGCCAGTGTGTTTCTCATCGTTGCCATTTTGGTTGTTGGGCTGGCGACCGGGCAGTTGCCTTCCGCCTATCCCGGCCGTGGCGTCGTCGCCTATGTGATCGCCGCGATCGTCGCCGCGCTGTTGTTTCTCGCCTCGCTGTTGGCTCATGAGCTGGCGCACTCGATCGTCGCTCGCCGCAACGGAGTCGAGGTGGAGAGCATCGTGCTGTGGCTCCTTGGCGGAGTCGCACAGCTCAAGGGCGAGGCCAAAACACCTGGGGCGGACTTTCGCATCGCCATCGTGGGCCCGCTGACCAGCTTTGTGTTGGCGATCGTCTTCGGTCTCGCCGCGGCAGGACTGACATTGCTGGGCAGCACTGGGCTGCCTTTCGGTGTGTTGGTGTACTTGGCCGCAACCAACGCGGTGCTTGCGGTGTTCAATCTCATCCCTGCCGCACCCCTTGATGGTGGTCGAGTGTTGCGGGCGGCATTGTGGCAGTGGCGAGGTGACCGGCAGGCGGCCGCGGTTAACGCCGCCCGTGCCGGCCGGATTCTCGGCTTCGTCATGATCGCCTTCGGCGTGTTGCAGCTCGTAACAGGTAGCGGACTGAACGGCGTATGGCTCGCGCTGATCGGCTGGTTCGTGGTCAGCGCCGCGACCGCCGAGGAGCAACAGGCACGGCTGAGCGGGCGCCTCGCCGGTGTCAAGGTCAGCCAGGTCATGGCTGCGCGACCCACCGTTCTCGACGGTGACCTCACCGTGGACGATTTCATAGCCCAGGTGGCCCTGACTCACCGGTATTCCACTTATCCGCTCGTTGATGCTTACGGTCGGCTCACTGGGCTGGTGACCCTCAATCGCGTACGCGCCGTGCCGCCCGAACGTCGTGCCGCAACCCGCTTATGGGAGATCGCCTGCCCGCCAAGCGAGGTGCCTACCGCGCGGCCAGAAGATCCCGTCGTCGAGCTTCTGGAGCGAATGCACGGCTGTGCCGATGGCCGCGCTGTAGTCGTCGACGACGCCGGCGTAGTAGTCGGCGTAGTGTCCGCCAGCGACGTCGCCCGTTCACTTCAGCTGGCTGACATACGCTCCTTCGATCCCTACCCGACACCCTCCGGTGCTGACCTGACCTCGCTGACGCCGCCTCCGGGCAGCCCATTTCGCCGCTGACTTGCGCGAATCAGAGGGCTAGCCGACCGCCCGGCCTGGGACGCTAGCCAGGTGCAGGGAGTCCTCACTGGTTTCGTGACCATCGGCGCCGTCATCGGCCTCGGCATCTTGCTTGCCCAATTTCGCGTTCTTGACGCGGCCAGTCAGCGGATGCTGGTCCGGCTGGCGTTCTCCGTCGCGAGCCCGGCGCTCATGATCACCGTGTTAGGCGAGGCGGACATCTCCCGGTTCTTCTCGGCCAACTTGGTGGCCTCTGTCATCAGTGTCGTGATCGCCGCCTCGGCCTATCTGGTGTTGGCCCGCCTGGTGTGGCGGCGCACCGCCGGTGACACCGTGATCGGGACCTTTGCCTCGGCGTACGTCAACGCCGGCAATCTGGGCTTGCCGATCGCCGCGTACGTGCTTGGCGATGCGTCCCTGATTGCGCCCATGCTGCTCACCCAGCTGCTGGTGCTGCAGCCGGTCGGCTTGGCCGTGCTTGACATGGTGACCTTCGGCGGCGGCGCAGCGACGACGCGCCGGCAGCAAATCCTGCGGGTATTTGCCCGCATCGTCAGTAATCCGCTCACCGTCGGCTCGCTGGTTGGGTTACTGCTGTCGGTGTCGGGAATGCAGCTCCCGGCGCTCATCGCTGACCCGCTGCACCTGGTCGCTGGCATGGCGGTGCCCGCCATGCTCCTTGCGTACGGTGTCTCACTCCGTTTGGGTCCGCTGCCAGGGGCAGGGGAACCACCTGTGCAAATCGCCTCCATCGTGGCGCTGAAGCTCCTAGTCCAGCCAAGCTGCGCCTATCTCGCGGCAAGGCTGCTGGGGCTTCACGGATTGGATGTCCTAGCGGTAACCGTGATTGCCGCACTGCCGACCGCCCAGAACGTCTTCACACACGCGGTGCGTTACAACGCCGGGGTCATCTTGGCCCGCGACAGCATCTTCATCTCCACGATCCTCTCCGTGCCGGTCTTGATCGCCATCGCCGCGTTGCTGGCATGAGGATGGCGAACCATCCTGAGTCTTGGGAGACTCGACAGTTGAGAGCATGAAGGTAGCCGCCGTACCCGCCTCCTCCGCTAAAGTGACGCATGATGTCGCAACCGCTTGGCCCGCTTGCGGTCTCACGCAGCAATCCCCGGTACTTCACCGCCGTCTCTGCCACGGGTGCTCCGGAGCAGGCGATCTACCTCACGGGCTCCCATGTCAACAACAATCTTCACGACGGGTTGGGTCTGGGCCGCGACTGCCCGGAAGACCCGGAGCGGTTCGACTTCGACGCGTACCTGGAATTGCTCACAGAGCGGGGTCACGACTTCATTCGCCTCTGGCGGTGGGAACAGTTTCGAGGCCACCTGAGCCCGGCCGATGTGCATTTCTGCATGGCCCCCCAGCCCTGGGCGCGGATCGGACCTGGATCAGCCAAAGACGGCAAGCCCAGGTTTGATCTGTCGGCCTTCGATCACAGCTACTTCGACCGACTTCGAGAGCGCGTAATCGCCGCCGGGAACGTTGGAATCTATGCCTCGGTGATGCTCTTCGAAGGCTTCAGCCTTCACCTGACTGATGTTCCGGACAACATCGAAGGCCATCCCTTCCATGCCGCCAACAACATCAACGACGTGGGAATCACCTCGATCATCGACTATCAAGTTCTCCCCCTCGATCCTCGTGTGGAGGCGCTTCAGTTGGCCTACATCCGCAAGGTGATCGACACTGTTCATGATCTTCCTAACGTGTTGTACGAGGTCGCCAACGAGTCGTCCGGGCAGGCTGCGGATTCGGTTGTATTCCCCGACGGATTCTCAGTGGAAACGCCGATCGGTGATTCCACGCAATGGCAGTACTGGGTGATCAACACCGTGAAGGACTACGAGCGAGAGATGGGATACGACCCGCATCCCATCGGTATGACCTACCTCTTCCCAGTAGCCGAGCTGAGCAAGTCGAACGAGCCACTGTGGCTCAGCCCGGCGGACTGGATCTCACCCGGATTCGACGACACCCTAGGTGAGGGCCGTTGGTCCATCGAACCGCCGCCCAACGACGGAAGCAAAGTCGTGCTGCTGGACACCGATCACTTCTCACCATTCTCGAGCAGCGCCTTGTGGGTATGGAAGGCATTCCTCCGCGGCCACAATCCGATCTTGTACGACCTGGGCATTCTCGGCGGTGGCGTACCGCCTGATCCGTCCGAGGGAACACCGTCCTTCGACTCACTGGAGCCGGCCCGCCGCGCGATGGGTGACACGCGCGAGTTTGCCGAGCGCATCAGTCTGATCACAATGCAGCCACGTCCAGACCTAAGCTCGAGCGGCTTCGCGCTGGCGGATCCGGGCCGTGAGTACCTGATCTTGCAGCCCAGCGAAACGGCTGATCCGTTCACCATCGCTATGACGCCTGGCCGGTACGCGGTCGAGTGGCACAGCTTGACCAGCCGTGAGACGGCGCCAGGCGCAGCGCTGATGGTTCCGGACGACACCAAGATCAGCATCAGCGCTCCCCCGGAAATCGCCGGTCCGTCAGTGCTGCATCTGCGCCGGATCCCACGCTGACGGACAGGCGCGATCGTGGAGCCGCCCAAACCAACTTCGACCCTCGCGGACATCGACGCGCGGTTGCAGAGCTTGCAGCGTGCGGCAGACGCGTCAAGCACAGCACAGCGAGGTCGGATCCCCATGGGGCAGCTCTTCGAAGTGGCCAAGGACTTCGTTGGAACATCACCTGAAGAGATCGAAGTACTGCTGGACAGGACGGACCACCCGCCAAGGGTCGTCGCAGTGAGCATCATGGACTTCCAGGCGCGTCGGAAGGCGACTGAAGACGGCAGGCGTCGAGAGCTGTACGACCTCTACCTGCGACGGCACGACCGGATTGATACCTGGGACCTCGTCGACCGGGCAGCCCCGTATGTCGTGGGTGGCTACCTCTGGGACAAGCCGCGAGACCCCCTGTATCGGCTTGCCGTTTCGCCGCACTGGTATGAGCGGCGGACCTCCATCGTGAGCACCTGGTTCTTCATTCGCCGGGACGACTTGGATGACACCTTCCGCATCGCTGAGATTCTCGCGACCGACCCAGAAGACCTGGTCCAAAAGGCAGTCGGTGGCTGGATCCGAGAGGCCGGGAAGCAAGACGAGCAGCGGCTCCGAGATTTTCTTGATCACAACGCCGCAACGATGCCCCGTACTGCCCTTCGTTACGCGATCGAGCATCTGCCGTCTGACGCACGCAATTATTACCTCAACCGCAAGAAGGATGCTTCAGCGCAGTAGTTACCTACGGAGGAACTCATCCACGATGGGCGCCAGCACGTCCGGGGCCACTACGTGGTCTTGCCCTTCGATGACGCGATGATCCCCGTCAGGAAGAAGGTCCGCCAGCCGTCGGCTCACTTCCATCATGAATGGTGGACTCTCGCTGCCGACCAACACGAGCCCTGGCTGGGTCGCTCGGGCTGCGAGGTCTTCTGGGATGGCGCCGCCGCGATCAATATCGCCCATCACGGCTGAGTCGTACGCGAGCGTCGGCGCGAGTGCGATCAATGCCGGCCACCTCGGTGACGTACGCATCTCAGCGATCATGTCGTCGGGCATCCCGGTACCGCGGAAGGTCATCCCTATAGCCTCTGCGCGAGTGTCCGGCCCGAGCAGATCGCGGATTTCCAG
>JBKPBV010000034.1:0-5558 GCA_046727055.1 Actinomycetota bacterium
GGTCTTCGCCGGCGTGGGAGAGCGCACGCGCGAGGGCAATGATCTGATCCACGAGATGGCCGAGGCAGGCGTATTCAAGGACACCGCGCTCGTTTTCGGTCAAATGGACGAGCCGCCCGGCACTCGGCTGCGGGTCGGACTCTCCGCTCTGACCATGGCGGAGTACTTCCGCGATGTGCAAAACCAGGATGTGCTGCTCTTCATCGACAACATCTTCCGGTTCACCCAGGCAGGCTCGGAGGTTTCCACCCTCCTGGGTCGGATGCCGTCAGCCGTGGGATACCAGCCCAACCTGGCAGATGAGATGGGCCAGCTGCAGGAGCGGATCACCTCGACGCGCGGGCACTCGATCACGTCGATGCAGGCGATCTACGTCCCGGCCGACGACTACACCGACCCGGCCCCGGCGACGACCTTCGCTCACCTGGATGCCACCACCGAGCTCTCTCGGGAGATTGCCTCTCGCGGTCTCTACCCTGCGGTGGACCCACTGACCTCGACCAGCCGAATCCTCGACCCGCTGTACATCGGCCGGGCTCATTACGATGTGGCGGTGCGCGTCAAGCAGATTCTGCAGCGCAACAAGGAGCTTCAGGACATCATCGCGATCCTGGGCGTCGACGAGTTGTCCGAAGAAGACAAGATCGTGGTCAATCGCGCCCGTCGCATCCAGCAGTTCCTCAGCCAGAACACCTACATGGCCGAGAAGTTCACTAACATTCCTGGTTCGACGGTGCCGCTCAGCGAGACCATCGAATCGTTCCGGATGGTCTGTGACGGCGAAGTTGATCACATTGCGGAGCAGGCATTTTTCAATGTGGGCAGCATGGAAGATGTGGAGCGTCGCTGGTCGGAGCTGCAGAAGAACGCCTGATCTTCAAGGTCAGTCCTGAGCTCGAAGGATCAAGAGGCCAGCAGGGGAGTGGAGCGGTATGGCTGAACCCATGCAAGTGGAAGTTGTCTCGGCCGATCGTGTCGTCTGGTCGGGCAAGTCCTCCAACATCATCGCCAAGACTGTCGAGGGTGAGATCGGTATCTTGCCGAATCACGAACCAGTGCTCGGGGTGCTGGTGCCAAGCGCGGTGGTGATCTTCGGCGAGGAGGATTCGAAGCGTGAGATCGTTGCCGTGGAGGGCGGCTTCATCTCCGTCTCGCAGGGACGGGTTTCGATCTTGAGCGAGTACGCGCGGATGGCCGATGAGGTTACTGTCGCTCAGGCCGAGAAGGAGCTTGCCGAGGCCCAACGAGCTCTCGACTCAGGCAGTCAAAGTGATGAAGATCGAAAGCATTTCCTGCGTGCGACGGCGCAACTTCGCGCGGCGCAAAAAGCGCAGTAAGGTCGCTTACACACACGCGATCTGAGGACGTTCATGCAGGGCTGGCTCGGGGTCATCGAGGTCCTCGTTGTGCTCGCAGTCCTGGTGGCCCTGAGCCTGTTGAGTCTTGGCGTGCGGCGTCGCTGGCTCGATCGCCTCGGCGGCACATTCGACTGTAGTTTGCGGCTGCGGATGACGACTCCGGGCGCCGGTTGGGCGCTCGGAGTCGGCCGTTATAGCGAGGGCATCCTGGAGTGGTTCAGATACTTCTCCTATTCGTTGCGACCGCGGGTGGCGTTTCCGCGGCGTGGCGTACGCGTGCTGGAGACTCGAGCGCCGGACCCGGTGGAGGCCGTGGCGCTGAAGGCCGACGAGAAGATACTCCGCATTGCGATGCAGGACGGCCGCGGCGAGTCGGAGTGGGAGCTGGCCATGGGCCAAGACTCGCTAACCGGCCTGCTCAGTTGGCTGGAAGCTGCACCCCCGGGCGTACGCCGGTTCGAGTAAGCCCTTCCTCGCTCCTCATCCCCGATTCTCATTGCCGCGCCGCCTCCTGCGGAAACCTATGTAAACCTAGGTTTCATACGCCTTGCACAGGTTGCATCCTGTGTGAGGCGCCAGGAAACTCGGTTAACGCGCTTTCCTGCCGGCGAGGCTCTGGCTCGCATGCCACGTACCACCCATCCCTACTGCTTGGTAGCGAACGCCGCGTCAAAGGAAGCGGCCGAGGGCTGGATGCCATTCATACTCCGGATGAAGTCGAGAGCTTCGGGCGCGCCATCGAGCCGGTCCATGCCAGCGTCCTCCCATTCGATGGAGATGGGTCCGTCGTAGCCGATGTGGTTGAGCATTCGGAAGATGTCCTCCCACCGAGTGTCGCCGTGGCCGGTCGAGATGAAATCCCAGCCGCGTCGCGGGTCCGCCCATGGCAGATGCGAGGACAGCCGGCCATTGCGACCATTGTTCATCCTGATCTTGGTGTCCTTGCAGTCCACGTGATAGATCCAGTCCCGGAAATCCCACAAGAAGCCGACGTAGTCGAGGTCCTGCCAGACCATGTGTGAGGGATCGAAGTTGAGACCGAACCCGGGCCGGTGATCAATGGCGTCCAATGTGGCGACCGTCGACCAGTAGTCATAGGCAATCTCGCTCGGATGAACCTCATGTGCGAAGCGCACCCCGACTTCGTCGAAGACGTCGATGATCGGGTTCCACCGGTCCGCGAAATCGGCGTAGCCCGCCTGGATGATCTTGTCATCGACCGGTGGAAACATGGCGACGTAGTGCCAGATGGCCGATCCGGTGAATCCGACGACCGTGTCGACGCCAAATGCCGCAGCGGCGCGTGCTGTGGTCTTCATCTCCTCGGCCGCGCGCTGGCGTACCCCCTCTGCGTCACCGTCACCCCAGACCCGTGGGTTGACCATGTTCTTGTAGCGGTCGTCGATGATCGCCTCACAGACTGCTTGGCCGTTCAGGTGATTCGAGATCGCCCAGCAGCCCAGTCCGTGCTTTTCGAGGATGTCCTTACGTCCTCGCACGTAAGCTTCGTCCTCCGCGGCCTGCGCTACGTTGAAATGATCACCCCAGCAGGCGATCTCCAGCCCGTCGTAACCCCATTCCGCAGCGAGCCGGCACATCTCTTCGAACGGGAGGTCGGCCCACTGTCCGGTGAACAGGGTGACTGGCCGCGGCTGGACTGGCTCAGCCTTGCCGGTGGCTTCTTTTAGCCGGCGGGCTTCATTGACCATCGCATCCTCCTAGTGGGTCGGTATGGGTGGAAGAGGCTTCGTCCTTTGATGTCGATAGCGGGCTTAGTCCTTTGATGCTGAACTGCGGCTGCGATCGCCCCCGGGTATCCATAGCACATCGCCATCGGTCCCGTTGACGACCCGGGTCAGGATGAACAGCAGGTCGGACAGTCGGTTGAGATAGGTGATCGCAAGTGTGTTGACACCACCCGGACGCTCCGCATCGGCGACCGCCTGGGCTCCGTACGCCTGCACCGCAACCCAGGCGGCGCGCTCCGCGCGGCGAACAACCGTACGCGCCAGGTGCAGCTGCGCGGCAGCTGGTACACCGCCGGGCAGGATAAATGACTTCAGGTTGGGCAGCGGATCGCCGAACTGATCACACCAAGCCTCCAGTCGGTCGATGTAATCCTGCGTAACACGCAGCTCCGGTGGGGAGTCGGGTGAGCCGGGGACGCGCAGCGGGTTGGACAGATCAGCTCCGACATCGAACATCTCGTTCTGGACGGTCCGCAGCACTGCGGCAACATCGTCGGCCAGGCCACCGACCGCAAGAGCGACTCCGATTGCGGAGTTGGCTTCGTCCACATCGCCGTACGCCTCAACTCGCGGATCAGTTTTGCTGACAGCCGAAAGGTCGGACAGCTGAGTCGTTCCGCCATCGCCTGTACGGGTGTAGATGCGGGTCAGCCGAACCATGATCACACCTTACGCAGCGCAGTCGGTGCGATCCGGCTCGGGTGTAGCTGAGAGCGCAATGAATTGCGCTCGCGAACGGCTTGTCGCTGCAGGGAAGTGGGTTCGCGTTGTGGCACAGTGCAACGGTGAACCAGCTGCAAGCGTCGGATCGAGCGCGATGCGCGAGCAGCCCAAAAACAGGTGCACACTGGGCCAGCGCAGCAGCCGCTATCGGGGTGGCCGTGCTGATCGGAGGCTGCGGTCAAATCCCGATGACGCCCCAACCACCAGGTCCTCCGACGCCCTCAGTCTCGCCAGGCACGAACAACGCTGCGACCCCGATTGACGCGGCTGGGGGAGGCATCTGCGAGTACTCCCCCTCGGGTGATGCCGTGCGGACGGTTGCGCCGCCACCATCCACGGGAGTTGCTACCAGCGGGACCGTCAGCTATGTGATGCGGATGACCAACGGCGACGTCAAGATCACTTTGGATCGAGCGAACGCGCCTTGCACAGTCAATTCTTTCGCCTCACTGGCTGATCAGGGTTATTACGACAACACCAAGTGCCATCGGCTGGCCGATTCGGGGATTTTCATCCTGCAATGCGGTGACCCGGCCGGCACCGGAAAAGGTGGCCCTGGATATGAGTTCGCCGACGAGACCGACGGCACCGAAAGTTATACCGAAGGCGTCGTCGCTATGGCGAACGGCGGTCCAGGAACCAATGGCTCACAGTTCTTCCTGGTCTGGGCAGATTCGACCAGCCTCGACAACAAGGGGGAATTCACCATCTTTGGACGAATGGATAAGGCCTCGCGTGATGTAGTGGCAACGATGGCCGGCGAAGGGCAGGACGGAAGCAATCCCGATGGCACCGGCCGACCCAACAACCCGTGTGAGATCACAACGGTGACGAAGGTCTGACAAGTCAGCGTCGGAGAGACATGATGTGCGCATGCTGGCACCGGACTCCCCGCTGCTGTGGTGGCACGGCTTTCCGATCGCGCTACTGCTGACCTGTGCCATAGAGGTGCCCGCCTACCTGGCTGCCTTCTGGGCTCTGGGCTGGTCCCGCAGTCGTCCGAGCCTTTTCCGGCCGCTGACAACGCGGACGGCGCTGGCGCTAGGCCTTGCCGTGAACCTGATCAGCCATCCGGTGCTGTGGATGATCTCACTCCGGTACGGCCGGACTGGGCAGTTGATCATCGCCGAGTCCTGTGTCGCTGTCATCGAAGGCCTGTTGATCTTCGCGGTGGTAGCGCTGCGGGAAGGAACCGAAACCCGCCAGAGCAGGCTGGGCTGGTCGCTGCTGACGGCGCTCGGTGTCAACGCGTTGTCGCTTCTGGTTGGTCTGATCACCCTGCCGGCGCTCATCAACCGCTGAGGACACTCACTCGTCGGGAGTGCGCCGGTCCACACGCTTGGGCGGCAACCTGAGGAGCACCATGGCCAGCAGCAGGATGCCCAGTCCGATAAAGGCACCAACAACGTACGCGCCACGACCTGGAGCCTGGCGAGAGGTGAAGGCCGACGGCGTCGGCGACGGCGGGTGGGGCAGCACATCAAACGGGACCAGTGCCAAAACAGCGAACACGAACTCTGTCATTGCCGACTTAGGGACCTAGGAACCGGCGAATCGTCGCAAGGAATACCTCAGGCTGTTCGCTATGAACCCAATGCCCGGCGTCCTTGATCGTGACTAGCTGAACGCGCGGGAACAGCGCGCGCATGGTGGCGGCGTACTCCGGCCGAATGTAGCCCGAGCCGGCTCCGGCCAGCCAGAGTACTGGCCCCTCGTACGGCTGGGCCTG
>JBKPBV010000035.1:0-10925 GCA_046727055.1 Actinomycetota bacterium
CATCTCAATGGCGTCGTCCCAACCGAGGTAAGGCGGCATCCAGTCGACGACGAGAAGCCGGCCGACCTCAAGATCGGTGCCGAGTTCCTCGCGTATCTCACGTGCCGCCGCAAGACGAGGCGGCTCCAGCGGCTCGACAATACCGCCGGGAAGCTCCCAGTCCTTCTTGAACTGCGTCTCACAGAGCAGTACCCGATTACTGGCGTCGCGCATGAGGACGTGGGCAATCAAGCGCTTCTTGGGTAACGCCGAGTTCATCACGCTGGAGAACCCTTCGCTTCCCCCCACCCGGTCGGAGGCAAGTCTGGCAAAGACACAGAGGTCGGCGTACGAGCCATCTGGCAGCTCGAGGACCTCGCGGCGTACCCCTTCCAGCCGGAAGCCTGCGCGTAGCACCGCTCGGCGGGCGATCACATCCTCAGCTGGCACCGAGATCTCAAGGCGGCGAAGCCCGCGCCGCAGCAGCGCGTCCTCAGCTGCGGCGCTGATTGCTCGCATCAGCGACTCTGGGCTGACCAATCCCTGCCAGCTGATCGTGGCAATGCCACTGTCGGAAACACTCAGTGAGATCTCGACGTCGGTCACTCTCGAGGTTTTTCGGCTCCTGACGGTTCGGGAGGCGACATGGGACTCGCGGGTGATTCGGGCGATTCCGGGCTGGCCGGCGATTCGGGCGATTCCGGACTTGCGCTGGAACCAGGACCAGGCTCGGTTTCCTCGGCATCAGAGGTGGGTACTGTCTCTGCAGGCTTAGCACGCCGAGGTTGCGCTGGTTTGCTCACGGCTTCGTCTGCGGTGGTCGCGTGCGGCGAAGCGGCCTTGGCGGCAGCTATGACGCCGCGGGTGGCCTTCTCGGGCTCGAGCTCCTGCTCCTCATCCAGCTCGGGCTCGAGGCGCAGCCACACGGCGCCGAGCGGTGGGACGGTGACCGAGGCGGATGCCACATAACCGTGCGATGGCACCGGATGCGCGACCACCTGGCCAAGGTTGCCGATCAGGCCCGTGCCGTCGTAAACCTCTGCATCAGTGTTCAAGATCTCCTTCCAGACGCCCTCCCTGGGTAGCCCGATCTGGTGGTCGGGGCGGGGCTCGGTGGAGAAGTTGGTGATGCAGGCGATCATCTGTCCCTCGCCGTCGTAACGCAGCCAGGAGAAGACGTTTCCGCCATGATCATCGGCGTCGATCCAGGAGAAGCCTGACTGGTCGGTGTCCCGCTTCCACAGTGCGGGGTGCTCCTTGTAGATGGTGTTGAGGTCCTTGATCAACCGCTGGAGGCCGCGATGGCCCCACTCCGCGCTCTGCCACCAGTCGACGCTGCGACTTTCGGAGAACTCCCGGCGCTGACCAAACTCCGTGCCCATGAACAACAGCTTCTTGCCCGGATGAGCCCACATGAACGAATAGAAAGCGCGCAGCGTGCCAAACTTGCGCCACTCATCCTGCGGCGCACGTTCGAACATGGAGCCCTTGCCGTGCACGACCTCGTCGTGACTGATCGGCAAGATGAAATTCTCCGAAAATGCGTACGCCATGGCGAAGGTCATCTCGTGGTGATGGAACTGCCGGTAGATCGGCTCGCGGCCCATGTAACGCAGCGAGTCGTTCATCCAGCCCATGTTCCACTTGAATCCGAAGCCCAGGCCGCCGTATTCGGTGGCCTGCGTGACACCCGGCCACGATGTGGACTCCTCGGCGACCATGACAGCGCCGGCCTCGCGACGGTAGGCGTGAGTGTTGGTCTGCTGCAGCAGCTCGACAGCTTCCAGGTTCTCGTTGCCGCCGTATTTGTTCGGCACCCACTGACCCACTTCGCGCGAGTAGTCCAGATAGAGCATCGAGGCGACGCCGTCCACGCGTAGCCCGTCGATATGGAACTCCTCCAGCCAGTAGTAGGCATTGGAGATCAGGAAGCTCTTCACCTCATTGCGGCCGAAGTTGAAGATGTAGGAGCCCCAGTCAGGGTGCCAGCCCAGCCTTGGATCCTCGTGCTCATAAAGTGCGGTGCCATCGAAGCGCTGCAACGCCCACGGGTCGGTTGCAAAGTGTCCGGGCACCCAGTCCACTATCACCCCGATCCCGGCCTGATGCAGCTTGTCGACTAGGTGCCGGAACTCATCGGGCGAACCAAACTTCGACATTGGTGCGAAGTAGCCGGTGACGTGGTAACCCCAGGAACCTTCGAAGGGGTGCTGAGCAACTGGCATGAACTCGACATGTGTGTAGCCCTGCCAGCTGACGTACTCGACCAGTTCGTTGGCCAGTTCCAGATAGGTGAGGCCCTGCCGCCACGAGCCGATGTGCACTTCGTAGATGCTCAGTGGCTCTGCATGCATGGCCTTCTGGCCGCGATACCACATCCAGTCGTCGTCACCCCAGATGTACTGGGTCTCGTACACGATCGAGGCGGTGTGTGGGGCGGCCTCGGCGAACCGTGCCATGGGATCGGCCTTGAGCCGCCAGACACCGTCGGCACCAAGCACCTCGAATTTGTACAGGCTGCCGGTGCTGACCCCTTCCACGAACAGCGCCCAGGACCCGGCCCCTGGGATCAGGTGCATGTAATGCCTCTCGCCGTTCCAGTAGTTGAAGTCGCCGACCAGTCGCACGGCTTGGGCGTTCGGAGCCCACACCGAGAATCGAGTACCAAAAATCTGCCCGCGTTCGGAATCCTGGACGGTGGTCTCATGGGCGCCCAAGCGGCGCCAGCACTCGGTGTCATGCCCTTCGTGGAAACCGGTGAGGTCCCAGCCGGTCAGACCACCGCTCGGATCGTACGACATCAGTGCTACTCCTGTTCTCCTGAGTCCTGGTTGTCAGCCGCAAGTTCCGCCACTGCGCGGAGTGGGATGCCGACCCAATCTGGCCGGTTCCGCGTCTCGTAGACCACCTCGTAGATCGCCTTGTCGGCTTCGTACGCGCGCAGCAGATTCGCCTCGGTTGCACCCAACTCCGCTCCGGTGTAGCCGCGCAAGAAGGCGGCGCGGCACTCTGCGGCCCATGCTTCGCAGAGTGGTCCGGGTACGCTCGCAGCCGCGTAATCGAAGGAACGCAACATGCCGGCGACATCTCGCCAAACTGAGTCCGGGGCGCGCCGTTCGGCCATGGTCTTTGCCGGCTCGCCTTCGAAGTCGATGATCTTCCAGCCCGAGGGCGTGTAGAGAGTCTGGCCGAGATGGAAGTCGCCATGTACGCGCTGAGTATCCAGCGTTTCAGCACTGAGCTCCTCGAAGCAACGCAGCAGCCCTGGGACGTGCGGCGCCAGCTCCGGGGCGATCCTGGCTGCCTCGTGCAGCCGGTTCACCATGATCACCGCTGTGCGCGCCCCGAGCACGTGTGTTGCGTGAAAGGAAGTTCGGAGGGCATCGTGTATCTCCGCAAGCGCCGTGCCAAGTGCTTCAGCCTCGGCCGCGAAACCCGAGCCGGTCCAGACTCCATTCGACGCCTTCAGTGTCCTCAGCGAGTCGAGCGCCATTTCCCAGCCGTCAACTGCGCCGGCCAGCTTCTCGATCACCATGGCAAGGTCGGCATCCAGCTGCTGCCCCCCCGATACCCAGCTGCCTTCGACCCAGCCGTAGAGACCTGCCACATCGGCGATACCAGCCGCGTTCAGCGCGGCGTGCACCTCGATATCAAGGTTGTGTCCGAGCTCCAGCCGCCGGAAAAGCTTGAGGATCGCGATGTCCCCCAGAATGACCGAGGTATTGCTTTGCTGCCCGGTGAACAGCCGTGGCTCAAGATCAGCCCGTAAGCCTGGGGGTGCGGTCGGATTGAATCGGGCCTCGGTTTCGGGACTTCGCAACCGACGACCCCCCAGCAGCGCCCTCAGAATCACTCGACAAGCGTCAGGATCATGCGCAGCGTCGTATGCGATGACCGGACCAAGATCAGGATCAGTGAAACGACCGATCTCGGCTTGGTGCAGCTCCGCGTGAGGTGCGGGCCGATACGAGATCGCAAGGTGGTAGTACTCGGTGGGAGAGGGGTCAATCTCCCGGGACATCTCGGGCGGTTCGCTCGGCGCGAAGCCCTCGGTCAGTTCCGGGTCTTCCTTGGACCGGTAAGGGGCAGCGGCAGTGGATTGCTCAAGATCTTCGTCAGCGGGGTAAGCGACCTCGGCGATTTCGAACCGTACGCCCGGCGCAGCGGCAGGTGTGTCGAAATCCGAAACCTGGGTCAGCCACGGCAGTGGCGTGAGCGATCGGAACTGGACCCGCCGACCCTTGCCGGCGAACCACCGCGCGTTGGAGATGTACCTCAGGACCTGGTCGGCGACCTGAGGATCGGCTGTCCCCGTCACGGCGTCCTAACCCTGCGCGGTAGCAGGGCCGGAGGCAGTGCTTCGCGAGGCGTACCGAATCAGCGTGAGGATGTGCGCTGGATCGTCGTGGGTAAGCCTGACGAAGTCATGCTGTCCCCACCGCCAGGTCTGTCCGGTGAGCTCGTCGTGGACCAGGTAGACGTCGCGCGCGGTGAGCCCCAGCGCCTCCATGTCCAAGTAGACCTCTGTCTCGACGATGTTGTGCGGGTCGAGACTCACCACCACGATCACCACGTCATCGCCGCTCTTCTTGGAATAGACCAGTGCGTTGGCGTGCGGGGCGTGGTGGAAATGCAAGTTGCGGAGCTGCTGAAGCGCCGGATGCTCCTTGCGGACGTGATTCAACTTGCCGAGCAGCAAGCTGAGGGTCTCGCCGCTCTCCTCGGCGGCTTTCCAATCCCGAGGCCGGTATTGGAACTTCTCGGAGTCCAGGTACTCCTCGCGACCCTGAGCCAAGGCGGCGTTTTCGAACAACTCGAAGCCCGAATAGATGCCCCACAGCGGGGAAAGCGTCGATGCAAGTACGGCGCGGATGGTGAAGGCCGGCTTGCCACCCCACTGCAAAAACAGCGGCAGGATGTCTGGGGTGTTGGGCCAGAAGTTCGGCCGGAAGAAGCTGTCAGTTTCGGTTGTCAGCTCCTTCATGTACTCCTCGATCTCCCACTTCTCGTTGCGCCAGGTGAAGTAGGTGTAGGACTGCTGGAAGCCCGCCTTGCCGAGGGCATGCATCATTGCTGGCTTGGTGAACGCCTCCGATAGGAACAGCACATCTGGATCGGTCTTGCGGACCTCGCCGATCAGCCATGCCCAGAAGTTGACGGGTTTCGTATGCGGATTATCGACCCGGAAGATCCGGACGCCGTGGCTCATCCAGAGCTTGATGATCCGCAGACACTCCTGATAGATCCCGTTGCGATCGTTGTCGAAGTTGATGGGATAGATGTCCTGGTACTTCTTTGGTGGGTTTTCCGCGTACGCGATGGTGCCGTCGGCTCGCTTGGAGAACCACTCAGGGTGCTCGGTCACCCATGGATGATCAGGCGCTGCTTGGAGTGCGAAGTCCAACGCAACCTCAAGCCCGAGTGACTTGGCTTTAGCGACGAACCGGTCGAAGGCGTCGAAGTCTCCAAGGTCTGGATGGATGGCGTCATGTCCGCCCTCTTGGGCGCCGATGGCCCAGGGTGAGCCGGGATCGCTTGGGCCAGGGCTAAGGGTGTTGTTCGGTCCCTTTCGGAAGGTCCTACCGATTGGGTGGATAGGCGGGAGGTAGACCACATCGAAGCCCATCGCTGCCGCAGCCTCCAGCCGCTCGTACGACGTGTCGAAAGTGCCGGAGATCCACCTCTGGTTCTCCTCGTCCCACTTGGCACCCTGGGAGCGCGGGAAGAACTCATACCACGACGAGAAGAGGGCCTTCCGGCGATCCACGAAGATCGGATAGTCCGGGGTGGGCGAAACAAACTCGCGCGGGCCGTAGCGTTTCATCGCCGCACGTACGTCGTCTGCCAGCACGACCTCAAGCCGGTCCTCGACCTGCTGTCCTGAGTCGAGATTCTTGGCTGCACCTTGCAGCAGTGCCGCCGCCTGGTAATCATCGGCGGCTTCAGCGTCAGCGGCGGCCCTGTCAAACAGGGCGATACCCTCAACGCACACCAACGAGACGTCGATGCCTGCAGGAATCTTGATCTCGGCGTTGTGCACCCAGGTCTCCCAGGGATCGCCCCAGCCTTCGACACGGAACTGCCAGAGGCCCTCGGTCTCGAGCACAACTGATGCCGTCCACCAGTTGTATCCCAGCGGCGTAGTGGGGTGCATTGGCTCAAGCCGCTGCTGGCCGTTGGGGTCGGTGAGCACGACTGACGCGTTGACCGAGTCATGGCCCTCGCGGAACACCGTGGCGCGGATCGGAATCGATTCTCCGACCACGGCCTTGGCCGGGTAGGCGCCGCCCTCGATCACCGGCGACACCTTGTGGACTGGAATGCGATCGAAGATCGATCCCAGTGTCGGCTTGTCGATGGTGACGGTGGGTTTGCCAGCGGCCGTGTCGTCCCGCGGTGTCGTGGCTGCTTGGGACGAGGATTCTGTGGAGCCTGGCTGAGCTGCGTCGTCGCGCTCAGGCATCGGGAGTCCTGAATTTGGTGCCGTCACGAGTGCCAACCTATCGGCCAGAGTCGTTGCGCGGCAGGGGGTCGGCGGCAATGCCTCGGCTCGCTCCGCTCGTGGCGGATCGCTTGGAGGCCGCCTACTTCGTCGTCGCTCGCCGACGACAGGCGTGTCAGCTCCCTCCGTATTGGATTGCTCGCTCCGCGCGCGGAGGCTGGCGCTGGCTCCGACATAGTGGGACGTCGCGTAGGTCCGTGGCTGAGCCACGTCGGCGAGGGCTATTCACATCAGCGATGCCGCAGAATCCCCAAACGGAGCAGGGTTCGCCAGTAGTTTTGTCCAGTGCGCGCAATACGCCGTTTCATCGTTCGCCCCGTGCTACCAGAGCAGCTCAAGCCGCTGGGCGACCTGGCCCGTAACCTCCGCTGGTGTTGGCACGCCGAGACACAAGATCTGTTCCGCTCAGTAGACCCACAGCTCTGGGTAAGCACAGGCGGCGACCCAGTCAGGATGTTGGCGGATGTATCGGTCGAGCGCCTTCAGGCGCTGTCCGTCGACAGGCGCTTCCTGAAGAGCCTCCGCCTCATCGTGGGCGACCTAGCCGAGTATCTGACTGGCGAACTGTGGTACCAGGGTTACGCGGCCGAGAATCCAACAGCACCGGTGGGCATCGGCTACTTCTCACCCGAGTTCGGTATCACTGAGGTGCTTCCGCAGTATTCCGGCGGTCTCGGCATCCTCGCCGGTGATCACCTCAAGACCGCAAGTGATCTTGGCGTACCGATCATCGGAGTCGGATTGCTCTACCGGCAGGGGTATTTCCGGCAGTCACTGAACGCCGCTGGCTGGCAGCAGGAGCGCTACCCGCTGCTGGATCCGAATGCATTGCCGTTGACCCCGCTCCATGACGAAAGCGGCCCGATCCGAGTCGAGGTCCCACTTCCCGGGCGCACCCTGTACGCCCAGGTGTGGGTTGCCCAGGTGGGTCGTGTGCCGCTGCTGATGCTGGATTCTGACGTCGAGCAGAATGCGGGCTACGAGCGAGAGGTGACCGACCGGCTGTATGGCGGTGGTAGCGACCATCGGCTAGAGCAGGAAGTGTTGCTCGGGGTGGGCGGCGTACGCGCCATCCGTGCCTACTGCCGGATCACTGGGGTCCCATCACCAACTGTGTTTCACACCAACGAAGGGCATGCCGGATTCCTGGGCTTGGAGCGTATCCGCGAGTACATGCAAACGGGCGTGGACTTTGATACTGCACTCGAACTCACTCGCGCGGGGACTGTATTTACCACCCATACTCCGGTTCCGGCCGGTATCGACCGGTTTCCCCGCGAGCTCATCGTTCACCAGTTCGAAGGGTTTGAGGATCTGGCGCTGGAGCGGGTGCTGGCATTGGGCGCCGAGGACTATGAGGGCGGTGACCCCGGCAAGTTCAACATGGCCGTGATGGGGTTCCGACTGGCCCAGCGGGCCAATGGGGTGTCCTCACTGCATGGCGTGGTGTCCCGGGAGATGTTCCAGGGCCTGTGGCGATCCTTCGACACCAGCGAGGTCCCGATTACCGAGGTCACCAACGGTGTACATCACCTCACCTGGGTCCACCGCGAGCTGCTGGAGTTGCTCGAGGCACCGACGGGCAGCCCGTCGGAGATCGATGGCTACGACTGGAGTGCGCTTGCACATGTGGACAGCAAGACGATCTGGGCGCTCAAGCGAAGGATGCGAGAGGACCTTATCTCCATGTCGCGGGAACGGCTGGCGTCCAGCGCCGCCAATCGTGGCATGCCGACCGACTGGGTCGCCAAGGCTCTCAACCCTGACGTGGTCACCTTCGGCTTCGCTCGGCGCGTGCCGTCGTACAAGCGGTTGACCTTGATGTTGCGCGATCCGGCTCGGCTCAAGGCACTTCTGACCGACAAGGAGCGGCCGATTCAGATCGTCATCGCGGGCAAAGCACATCCAGCCGACGAGGGCGGCAAGGCCCTGGTCCAGCAGGTAGTGCAGTTTGCCGACGACCCCGCGGTACGCGAGCACATTGTTTTCCTTCCCGACTACGACATGGCAATGGCCAAGCGGCTGTACCCGGGCTGTGACGTGTGGATGAATAATCCGCTGCGCCCGTACGAGGCGTGTGGCACGTCCGGGATGAAGGCGGCCCTGAACGGTGCAGCGAATCTGTCGATTCGCGACGGCTGGTGGAACGAGTGGTTCGATCCCGCGTACGGGTGGGAGATCCCCTCGGCCGAGGGCGTCGATGGCGCCGATCGACGTGATGATCTTGAGGCCAAGGCGCTCTATGACATCATCGAGAACGAGATCGCGCCGCGCTTCTATGATCTTGACCAGCATGGGCTGCCGGGGCGCTGGATCCAGATGATTAGGGCGACGATCGCGGGATTGGCGCCCAAGGTCGTTGCGTCACGGATGGTTCGCGAGTATGTGACCGACCTTTACGCACCTGCTGCAGCCTCCAGCCTTGCCCTCGATTCCTCAAGTGGTGGAGCGGCAGCACTCGCCAAGTGGAAGCGCAAGATCCGCGACGCGTGGCCCTCTGTCGCTGTCGAGCATGTGGAGTCGCTAGGCGGCGAGCAGATCGAGGTGGGGACCAAAATTCACGTCAGCGCGCTGGTCCGGCTCGGGGACCTCACTCCTGATGACATTCAGGTGCAGCTCGTCACGGGTCGAGTCAGTGGCGACGACCGGCTCTACGAGCCGCGAGTGAACCTGTTCCCACCCGGGGTCGAGGTCGATGGAGGGCTGCGCCGGTACGAAAGTTGGGTTGAGGCCAAGCGTGCCGGGGCAATTGGCTACACGGTCCGCGTGGTTCCGTATCACCCATTGCTCTCGAGCCAGGCCGAGATGGGATTGGCCGCGCTGCCGGCAAGCACGCCGACGCCGCCGTCGGCTGGTTATGTTCCGTAATATTTGGAGCTGCTCGCGCGGTGTCTGATTGCTTGCTCCGCTCGCTGCGGATCGCGCTAAAGCCGCCTACTTCGTCGTTAATCGTCGAGGAAAAGCGTCTCTTACTTCGGCAGGAACGCACGTACACGTTCGTTCCTGTCGCGATGCACACGTTGCAACATGTGTGACGTGAGGGGAACGCACGTACACGTTCGTTTCCGCGCCGGACCGTAAGCGCCTCGGCTCGCGCCTCCTCCTCACCACGGCGGCGCGCGAAACGAACGCTCGCGGCCGAGAGAGCTCAACTGACTTCTGACAAGTCGGTGGCTAGTCGACCTGGAGAACCACGACCGTGTGACCGGGCAGCTGAAGGGTAGAGCCGGCCGTGATCTTCTCGGCCGGCAGTTCACCCTCGGCACCGGTATGCGCGACCACTGTGTAGGTGTCGGCCCACGGTCCATCCGGCAGCTCTACCTGGATCGGGTCGGAACCCGCGTGGAACCAGATCAGGAATGCCTCATCGGTAGCTCGGGATGGGTCGTCGTCAGCCAGGTACATGCCGAGCGTCCGCCGAGTGTGATCTCGCCACTCCTGCTCAGTCATCTCGGCGTTCCGACCCCCAAACCACGCGATGTTCTTGCGTCCTTGGGGCTGGCCTTTGGGATCGAGCAGGAACTCTCCACGGCGGAAGCCGTCCCGCCGCAAGACCGAATGCTGCGCACGTAGCTGGAGTAGTTTGCGCGTGAGCTCGGTCTGATCGCTCCATATTTCCTGGGTGTCCCAGTGCACCCATGAGATGGGCGAATCTTGGCAGTAGGCGTTGTTGTTGCCCTGCTGCGTACGGCCGAGCTCATCGCCGGCGGTGATCATGGGAACCCCGACCGCCAAGACCAACGTCGCAATGAGGCTCTGGGCTTGCCGGTGGCGCAGGGCGTTGATCGTCGGATCCTCAGTCTCACCCTCAAAGCCACAGTTCCACGACCGATTGTCATCGGAACCGTCGCGGTTGGACTCCCCATTTGCGCCGTTGTGCTTGACGTTGTAGGTGACTAGGTCGCGCAGGGTGAAGCCGTCGTGTGCGGTGACAAAGTTGATGCTCGCCGTGGCGGGCCTGTCGTCGCGGTTGAAGATGTCCGCCGATCCGGTCAGCCGCTGCGCCAGCTCGCCGACGCCGTTGGTGTTGCCGCGCCAAAAGTCGCGGACATGGTTGCGGAAGCGGTCGTTCCATTCACTCCAACCTGGCCCGAAGCCGCCTACCTGATAGCCGTACGGGCCCATGTCCCAGGGCTCGGCAATGATCTTGACCTGGCTAAGTACGGGGTCTTCCCGGATCGCTTGCTTGAATGGATGATCTTGATCGACGTGGTGCCGCTCGTCGCGGATCAAGGTGCTGACCAGGTCGAAGCGGAAACCGTCAACACCCATCTCAACCACCCAGTAGCGCAGCGAGTCGAGCACCATGCGCATGACCCCGGGTTCGGAGGTGTCAACGGAGTTTCCGCAGCCGGTGACGTCGTAGTCGTTGCGATGATCATCGGTCAGCCGGTAGTAACCGAGGTGGTCGATACCCCGGAAGGACAGCGTCGGACCCTCGTGA
>JBKPBV010000036.1:0-16911 GCA_046727055.1 Actinomycetota bacterium
CGCCAGCGGATCGCAGAACGGATCGCCGTTGGCGCTGAGGCTTCCGGTCGTCAGCGTCCGGAGGAGGCGATTGACATCGAGCTGGCGGCACCTGCCCTGGCTACCGTCGATCTCATTCTGGGCAGGCGTCATGACTGAGGCCACGAGCAGCACTGAGCGGCCGACGAGGCTGCTGCGTTGGCGACTGCTGCTTGGAGAGGCGTCCACGGAGGAGCTGAATACCTCCCTGAGTCGGGAGCAGCAGAAGATGGATGCCGCGCTCGCTGCGCTCTACGACGCGACCGAGGACGATGGCAGCGGCGTGCCGCGGCGCCCCGGCGGGCTCGCCTCGTCGGCACCGAGGGTCGCCCGCTGGCTCGGCGACATCCGGACCTACTTTCCAACCAGCGTGGTCCAGGTGATGCAGCGAGATGCCATCGAGCGGTTGCATCTCACGTCGATGCTGCTGGAGCCGGAACTCCTCGATTCCATCCAGCCCGACGTTCATCTCGCCAGCTCGCTGGTCAGTCTCAGTCACGTGATGCCGGACTCCACCAAGCGGACCGCCCGCGTGGTGGTGGGGCAGGTCGTCGCCGAAATCGAGCGACGAATCGCTAACAAGACCCGGGCCGCGGTGACGGGTGCGGTCAGCCGGGCCAGCCGGACTCATCGTCCGCGGCCGCGAGACATCGATTGGAACACCACCATTCGTCGCAACCTCGATCACTATCTTCCCGACCAACGCACGATCGTCCCCGAGCGACTCGTGGGCTATGGCCGCGGCGCGAACGCCATCGTGAAGGAAGTGGTGGTCGCAATCGATCAGTCCGGATCGATGGCCGAGTCGGTGGTCTACGCCGCTGTCTTTGGAGCCACCCTGGCATCCATCCGGTCGGTGAAGACATCTGTGGTGGCCTTTGACACCGAGATCGCTGATCTCACCGACAAGCTCTCCGATCCGGTGGATGTCCTCTTCGGTTGTCAACTCGGTGGCGGCACCGACATCAACCGGGCGCTCGCGTACTGCCAGCAGCTGATCGCCCGGCCGACCGAGTCGATCCTGGTGTTGATCTCGGACCTCTACGAAGGCGGCATCGCCGAGGAAATGCTGCGCCGCGTCGCCGACCTTCTGCGAGCCGGCGTCACGGTGGTCGTGCTGCTTGCGTTGTCGGACTCGGGAGCACCCGCGTACGACCACGAACACGCCGCAGCGCTGGCTGCGCTTGGCGTGCCAGCGTTTGCTTGCACGCCAGACCTCTTTCCTGACCTGCTGAGCGTCGCGATCAGCAAAGGCGACATCGGTCAGTGGGCAGCACGAGTCGCCAGTGCGGCCGCCGCTCCCAGCCAAGCTCGGGTGGTGAACCCAGATCATGGCTGAGCCGCTGAAGAGCTACTACGGGCCGGATGTGCCAGCGCGGATAGCCCGCATGATCAAAGAGGTCGACGGCGCCTTCGACGCCGACGTCTTCTTGGCAGACGCCCTCGATGGCTACGAGGCGCTGGAGCTCACGCCGCGTGCTTGGCAGATTGCCGATGCACTAGGTCGTCATCTGCCGCAGGATTACGAGCGGGCTATCGAGATCCTGATCGCCTCGCTGGGGCCCAAACTCGAAGTCGCCGAACTCGCCGGCATGGACGTGTTCGTCTACTTGCCGCACGTGTTCTTCGTCGCGAAGTTCGGTGTTGATCACTTTGAGGCATCTATGCGTGCGCAGTACGAGCTCACGCGGCGATTCACGGCGGAGTACAGCATCCGAGTCTTCCTCGAGCATTACCCGCGACGGACGCTAACCCGGCTGCAGGAGTGGGCGCTTGATTCGAACGTGCATGTGCGGCGGCTGGTTTCCGAGGGAACCCGGCCCCGCCTGCCATGGGCACCTCGGCTGCGTGCATTTCAGGACGATCCGTGGCCGGTGCTCGAGCTGCTTGAGCTCCTCAAAGACGACCCTGAGCTCCTCGTTCGGCGGTCTGTCGCCAACAATCTGAACGACATCGGCAAGGACAATCCGGCGGCGCTTATCGAGACGTGTCGGCGATGGATGAGGGACGCCACACCGGAACGTTCCTGGCTAGTGCGGCACGCGCTCCGTTCCGCGGTGAAGCGGGGAGAGCCGGCAGCGCTGGAGATCCTCGGCTTTGTCCCAGCGACCGAGGTCCGGGTGCGACACATTCACATCGCGCCGGCGGCGGCCCCAATTGGCGAGTCCGTCACCTTCACCGTAGAGCTCGCGAACGAGGGCTCAACGACGAAGCAGCTGTTGGTCGACCTCCGCGTGTATTTCATCAAGGCGAATGGGCGGCCGAGCCCAAAGGTCTTCGCGCTGAAGGAGCTCGAGATCGGGCCGGGTGGATCCACGCGGCTCAGCAAGACGATCTCCTTCGCACAACACACAACCCGCACCCACTATCCGGGACAGCATCGCGTCGAGGTCCTGGTGAATGGCCAGGCGAGCGGAGCCGGTGTGTTCGAGGTTGTAGCAGGAAACCACATCCCAATTTCATGATCATCAACAGCACGTAGGTCATTAGCGTTGCTGGAAATCGAGCGGTGGTTCTCCCCACGATTCACCTCTTCGAGTCCTGGAGGTCGCTCTTCGGTGACGCAACCGGAGACAATCAGCGCCCGACGCCGACGACCTGCCTAATCGTCGCCGGGTTGTCGAGCACGGCGAGCATTGCGTTGGCGACGTCGGGCCGCGAAATCGCTTTGGCGCGGGACACGTTCGCGCCGACAGCGGTGCGGTATTTGCCTGTCCGCGGCCTGTTCACCAGCCTCGGTGGCCGCACGATGGTCCACTCGGTGGCGCTGCGTTCGATCTCGTCCTCCATGACTTCCAGGTCGGCGTATACCGCGCGAAACAGCGCCCTGACGACCGGCAGCAGGATTCGACGATAGAGCCAACCCTCATCTTCTGGGACCGGGCCGACCGGCACAGCTGACACGGCCACGAAGCGTCTCGTACGACCAGCTTCCATTGCGCGCAAGATTGATTGCGTCGTGTTGGAGGCGACAGTGACGTTGCTGCGGGTCCGCGGACCGATCCCAGAGATTGCGGCGTCGCTGCCGTCGAGTGCCGGCTGCAAGTGCCCGGGGTTGGTCATGTCGGGAATCGCCACCACGGTGAGTGCAGGATGGTTGATGTCGAAGCGGGCCGAGTCCCGTACCACCGCTGTCACCTCATGGCCCGCGTCGAGTGCCTGTCGTACCACGTGACCGCCGATCCGGCCGGTGGCCCCGAAGATCGTCAACTTCATTGAGCTGCCTCCCTTTGTTTCATGGCTCGCGCACACCAACCCCGGTCTCGCGTATCTTGTATTCGAGCCTCATACGATACGGGGATCATATTATATGAATACCGTACAGTCTAGTGATCGAGAATTAGAGCGGAGCCGGCGGCGGTTGCAGGCGGCGATCAGAACGTCACTGCGCGATCTGAGCACCCAGCTCTCATTGCTCAACCGCCATGTCGGCGCACACCTCGACCTCAAAGATGTTGATCTTGGCTGCCTGGAGATCATTGGACGCCACGGCCCGCTAAGCCCGAGCGCCTTGGCCCGACGCGCCGGACTTCACCCCGCTACCCTTACCGGCATCCTCGATCGGCTCGAACGCGGCGGTTGGGTGAGCCGCGACCGCGACACATCAGACCGTCGGAGTGTGGTCGTTCGCACCCTACGGGACCGCAGCGCGGAGGTCGTGCGCCTCTACTCCGGAATGAACACCTCACTAGACCAAATCACCGCCGATTACACCGACACCGAACTTCAACTCCTCGCCGACTTCCTCCGCCGTAGCGCTGATGCTGGGCGTAAGGCGACCGGCGAACTTGCCGCCGACCGACCTGGCTTCGAGTGAGCCCACCTCTACCGGAGCCGAGGCTCTGAGGCGCTGCCAGCCGCCTAAGCCGTGAGAGGATCAGGTCCGTGGCAGCCGTTCCCTCCGTCTCGTACTCGATCACTGTGCGGTTGGAGATTCCGGCGGGAGGAGGCGCGGTCAGCCAGTTGACGACGGCTGTCGAGCGCGCTGGCGGTGCTGTGACCGCTCTCGACGTCAATGCGTCTGGACACGAGCGGCTACGCATCGACGTGACATGTGCTGCACACAACACCGATCATGCCGAGGCGCTGGTGGAGGCGATGCGCAGCGTACCTGGTGTTGTGATCGGCAAAGTCAGTGATCGCACGTTCTTGATGCACCTGGGCGGCAAGATCGCGATGCACGGCAAGCACCCCATCCGTAACCGTGACGACCTGTCCATGATCTACACGCCGGGTGTGGCCCGGGTGAGTCTGGCGATTGCCAAGAACAAAGAGGATGCCCGCCGGCTCACGATCAAGCGAAACAGCATCGCTGTCGTCACCGACGGGTCCGCGGTGCTTGGGCTGGGCAATCTCGGCGCCGAGGCTGCCCTTCCTGTGATGGAAGGAAAGGCAGCGCTATTCAAGCGCTTTGGTGACATCGATGCCTGGCCGCTGTGCCTGGACACCCAAGACGTCGACGAGATCGTCCGGGTGGTGCGCGCGATCGCGCCAGGTTTTGCGGGGATCAATCTGGAAGATATTTCCGCGCCGCGCTGTTTTGAGGTCGAGCGCCGGCTGCGGCAGCAGCTGGACATCCCGGTTTTTCACGATGATCAACACGGCACCGCGATCGTGGTGCTGGGTGCGCTCTACAACGCGCTACGCGTGGTGGACAAGCAGCTCGCGGACGTACGGATTGTACTGTCCGGTGCAGGTGCTGCAGGCACAGCGGTCATCAAGCTGCTGCTTGCCGCCGGTGCACGAAATGTCGTGGTGGCCGACATCGCAGGCATTGTGTACCGCGGCCGTGACGATCTGACCGGAGAGCTGGAATGGTTGGCCCAGAACACCAACCAACTTGGCTTCACCGGTTCGGTGAAGGAAGCTCTAATGGGAGCCGACGTGTTCATTGGGCTCTCGGTACCCGGCGTGATCTCTGGATCCGAGGTGGCTGCGATGGCAGACCGGTCGATCGTGTTCGCTCTAGCCAACCCTGTGCCGGAGGTTGATCCGGCCGAGGCCTCACGGTACGCGGCAGTTGTCGCCACAGGGCGTTCGGATTTCCCGAATCAGATCAACAATGTGCTGGCGTTCCCTGGGGTCTTCCGGGGTCTGCTCGATGCCCGCTGCGCCCACGTCACGTCGAGTATGCTGCTGGCTGCTGCTCGCGCACTCGCCGGCGTCGTTACCGACGACGAGCTCAACGCCGCCTACATCGTGCCGAGCGTGTTTCATGCCGACGTGCACCATACGGTGGCGGAGGCAGTACGCCGAGCAGCCGGGGGGGCAACCGAATTACCGATTGACACCGAAGTCGCCCTTTAAGCAAGATGCCGTACTCAGCTTCACCAAAAGGCGCCCAGACCGGCGCTGCGGACGATTTTGCCGCACCATGAACGAGTCCCCGAGGAGCCGCGACCCGGTCGCCGGCGATCTGCTTGTGGCGAGCATCATGCTCGCCGACGGAGTCTTCAACCAGACCGTGGTGTTGATCTTGGATGCCGACGAAGACGGTGCTCTCGGGGTGATCTTGAACGAGGTCTCTCAAACCCCTTTGGATGCAGTGCTGCCGGATTGGGTGAGCGCGGTGTCGGAGCCACGGATGCTCTTTCACGGTGGCCCCGTATCACCGAACGGCGCGATTTGCCTGGCCAGCGTCGCGGCTGACGGCGAGGAACCTCCGGGGTGGCGGCCGCTGTTCGACACCGTCGGCCTGCTGCATCTGGACACGCCGATCGAGATTGTCTCCGGTGCGTACCGCGATCTGCGGATCTTCGCTGGTTACGCCGGCTGGGCCGCGGGCCAACTGCAGTCAGAGATCGCCGAAGGCATGTGGCATCTGGCGCCGGCCGACTATAGCGACGTCTTCAGTGGCCGACCGCTGGAGCTATGGCGTACGGTGCTGCGGCGGCAGACGGGCGAGATCGCGTTCTTCTCGACGTGGTCGGAGAATCCCGAGCTCAACTAAGACTCAGCTGCGCTGATGATCCCGCACTGACCAGCAGCGACATTGTGACAAGGCCATGAACCTGGTTTTTAATCGTGCATAGGATTACGTCGCAGAGTCGCAGAAGAACAAGGTCATCGCGGGTCTGCTTACCGAGATGTCGGTGTCCAAATCGCACTGACCGAAGGGGTACCAGTGTCTGAAACAACCAAGAGTGCAGGGCCGCGTAGTCGGGTTCTGGTGGTTGACGATGATGCGGCGCTGGCCGAGATGCTCTCCATCGTGCTTCGCAATGAGGGGTTTGAGCCCATCTGGTGCGCTCACGGCGACAAGGCGATCTCGGCGTTCAAGGAGGCCAAGCCCGACCTGGTGCTGCTGGATTTGATGCTGCCAGGCCGCGACGGCGTTGATGTCTGTCGAGACATCAGGGCTGAGTCCGGTGTGCCGATTGTGATGCTCACCGCCAAGACCGACACCATCGACGTCGTCGAAGGGCTCGAAGCAGGCGCCGACGATTATGTCGCCAAGCCTTTCAAGGCCAAGGAACTTGTCGCCAGAATCAAGACCCGGCTACGTCGGATGCCAGCTTCAGAGGAGGTCGATGTCGAGACCCTGCGGATCGGGGATCTTTCGATCAGCGTGGACGGGCATTCTGTCAAGCGGGACGGAGTCCAAATTCAGCTCACACCGTTGGAGTTCGACCTCTTGCTCGCCCTCGCACGACGGCCCTGGCAGGTCTTCAGCCGCGAGGTATTGCTAGAGCAGGTCTGGGGCTACCGGCACGCCGCCGACACGCGTCTGGTCAACGTACACGTGCAGCGGCTGCGTTCAAAGATCGAAAGAGATCCCGAGCACCCAGAGATCGTGGTGACCGTGAGAGGAATAGGCTACAAGGCCGGCGAAGCCGCCCCGGCCCGATAGCCGGTCCCATTGGTATGCGGTCTCCCGAATGAACATCGGCACATGGTCTCGCTGCAGAGGATCCTGAAATCACGTTGGTGGCGCTTCCCCATCACGTGGTGGTGGCGATCCCTGCCGTTGCGTGTCGTGTTGACGGTCTTCATTGCTTCGGTGTTGGTGCTGGTGTTGGGCGGGTTCTTGCTCATGCAGCAGGCAACGATCGGGGTGATCGAGGGCAAGAAGGAGTCCGCGAGGAACGAAGCTCGGCAGGCGGTCAACACGGCCCAACAGCAGCTCAACGCGGCCGACCTCACCGGTGATGTCAACGTCGACAAGCTGCTTCTCGACCTGGCGACTGGGTTCGCCAATCGGGCCGGTGGCGCGGAACAGTTCGAGGTGATCATCATCGCGCGCGGCCAGACCATCACGGCTGGTAACGCCGCAGTCACCAGCATTCCCGATGCGTTGCGTAAGCAGGTCGAACAGAGCAACGACTTGCTGATGGCCCCAACTCAGATTGACTACCGCGACGGCCGGCCTTCGATGGCAGGGCTCGCCGCGGGCGCAACCTTAACGCTGCCCCTCACCGGTCGCTATCAGATCTACCTGATGTTCCCACTCACTCAGGAGGTCGCCACCCTCGCCGTTCTCCGCTATGCAGTGGTGACGACTGGAGCCATCTTGGTGATCTTGCTGACCTTCATCGCTGCGCTGGTGAGCAGACAGGTCGTCACTCCGGTGCGCGCCGCTCGGCGGGCTGCCGAGAGCCTGGCGTCCGGCAACTTGCGCGACCGGATGAAGGTCCGGGGCCAAGACGATCTTGCCCGCCTGGCCACGTCCATGAACTACATGGCCTCCGAGCTGGAGAAGCAGATCAACACACTCGAGGAGCTCTCCGCTGTACAGCAGCGATTCGTTTCAGATGTCTCGCACGAGCTGCGTACGCCGCTGACCACCGTCAGGATGGCCTCAGAGGTGTTGTATGAGGCGCGTGATGACTTCGATCCGGTTGCCGCACGCTCCGCCGAGCTGCTGCAAAACGAGCTGGATCGCTTCGAGGCCCTACTCAACGATCTGCTGGAGATCTCTCGTTTTGACGCCGGAGCGGCCCAGCTCAATGTCGAGGAGGTGGATCTGCGCGATCTCGTCCACCAAGTGGTCGAGGCCAACGCACCGCTCGCGGAGACCTACAACACCAAGATCACCGTGCAGAAGAGCGGCGAAGCCAAAGCCGAGGTGGATACCCGGCGCATCGAACGCATCCTACGGAACCTCCTCGTCAACGCGATCGAGCACAGCGAGGGCCATCCCATCGACATTTTGATCGAGAGTGACGGCGCCGCAGTGGCGGTGGCGGTTCGCGATCACGGTGTGGGTTTCGAAGCGAGCAAAGCCAGGCAGGTCTTCCACCGTTTCTGGCGCGGAGACGCGGCCCGGGCGAGGACCGTCGGAGGCACTGGCCTCGGCCTTGCGATCGCCATGGAGGACGCAAACCTGCACGGCGGATGGCTGACCGCGTGGGGGAGGCCGGGGATGGGCGCGCAGTTCCGTCTCACGCTTCCACGAAAAGTGGGAGCGATCTTGGAGACCTCACCCCTCCCGCTGGTGCCGCGCGATCTTGTCGGCCCGGGTGGTGCCAGGCTCGACGGCCTCGAGGCGCCGGTGCCTCTCCCGCCAAGGCCGGCCTCGCCTCCCCCAGCCCCACGACGCGCGGCCGCAGCGGAGACCACAGTGAGCCGATCGTGAGTAGTGCCTGGCGACGTCTCGCGGCCATCATCGTCGTCTTCGCCAGCCTGCTGGGGTCGGCTGGCTGTGTGAATGTCCCAACCACAGGGCCAATCGAGAGGGTTGAGGGACAGCAGCCTGCCTGTCAGAACTGTGTGAACGTCGTGGTCGCCCCCCCCGCCCCCGGCGAGGAACCACGCCAAATCGTCGAGGGTTTCCTCCGCGCGACCTCCAACTATCAGCCGCATTACTCAGTCGCCAAACAGTTCCTAACTCGAATGGCCGCCGAGAAATGGAGCCCCGAAACCGGCGTCACGATTTACCGCGGGTCTCCGAAAGCCGCTGGCGACAGCGTCAGCATCAATGACGGATGGCAGGTGGGATCGCTGGGCCGCGACCGCAGTTATGCCGCGAGCGACCAGGGGCTGAAGTGGGACTTTGGCGTTGTTCAAGAGAACGGCGAGTGGCGGATCGGCAATCCGCCGCCGGGATTGATGGTCGCGGAATACTCCTTCGACTCCTTCTACCAGCCCTACGATCTCTACTTCGTCGGAAATGGCAGCTCACTTGTTCCCGACCCGATCTATCTCCCGGCGCTGAGCAACCCTGCAAACGTTGCCTCCGCCCTGATGAAGGCGCTGCTCAACGGGCCGTCGGACTGGTTGCGGCCCGCCGTCTCGACCGCAATCCCGCCGAACACCAGCTTGAGCGTCGACTCAGTGACGATCACCGACGGCATCGCCGAGGTACCGCTGAGTGACCCTGTGCTGGACCTGCCCGAGCCGCAGCGCAGCTTGCTGGCCGCGCAGATCGTCTACACCCTCAGGCAGGTCGGCGGTGTGAAGGGTGTGCTCATCACGGTGAACCAGCAGCCGTACCGGGTGCCCGCAAGTGACCCGAACAACCTTGTCATCTCGGTTGACGCGATTCCGCGGGATCTCGATCCAATCCCCCTCATCGCCGGTCAGCAGCTGTACGCCGTGCGCGCAGGGAAGGTCGAGCAAGTGACAACAACCTCCGATGCACCAACGCCAATACCCCTGCCCGGACCGCTGGGCGGCGGGGAGCACGCCGTCGATGCACTGGCGATATCGGTGACGAACACCGATCTAGCCGTTGTTACGGACGGTCGAACGACGCTGCGTCGCGCGCCGATTGCCACGGGGGAGCCCCGCACCCTGCGCAGCGGTGTGACTGACCTTCTCAGGCCACAGTTCACAAGGTATGGAGAGATCTGGGACATCGGTCGGCAGGATGGCCGGCAACGGATGTGGATGTTCACCGCCGATGACAAGAAAGACAAGACATTCGAGATCAACTCGCGCGTGCTGCAGGCCAGAGGGGTGACAGTGAAGGCCTTCAAGATCTCACCGGACGGGACTCGGATGGCCTTGGTTCGCCGCACAGCGACCGGGGACCAGCTCGGGGTCGCGCGAATCATCCGCTCGGACAAGATCGTTGTTGACGGCTGGCAAGCCTTGGACATAACACAAACCAACACGCCCGCGCGCGCTATCGCCGATGTCGCATGGCTTGACGGCACAGAACTGCTGGTGTTGGGGGCTGCAGACGCCAGCACCGCCTACGAAGTGTTTCGCGTGGCGGCGGATGCGTCGCGAATCGCCGCGCAGGGCGGGCCCGACAACTGGGATGCCGTCGAGCTCGCCGCATTGCCCGGGACACAGTCGGCAATCATCGTCGGTAGAGTCGGAGACACCGACCAGACGTGGAAGTACAACGGCAGTCAGTGGCTGCCTTTTGTCGACAAGGTCAGCACCATCGCATATCCCGGCTAGGCACTCTCTCCCGTGCCTCCCACAATCCGGCGCGGGAACGAGCGTGTACCTTCGTTCCTTTCACGTCACATATTTTGCAACGTGTGCGATGGGCGATGTGGACTTGTCCACAGATTGCGCGGTGCTAGCCGAATGGGGCGGTGGGACGCGGCAGACTCAGCCGATGGGCTTCGAGGATTGGCTAGCAGCAGCGGGAGACCTGCTACTGGGTGCCAGATGCCATGGCTGCGGGGAGGCTTGGTGGGGAATCTGCCCGCGTTGTCGTGGGGAGCTCGCCAGCCGCCGCGCGTTCCTTACCCGGCCCGTTCCGTGCCCCGACGGATTCCCTGTTACAGCCACCTCGTCCGACTACGACCGCATCCTGCGCCGGGTGATCAACGCTCATAAGGAGCGGCAAGCGCTGATGCTGACCCGGTTCCTCGGCGATCGGTTGGCGCTCAGTGTGCATGCGTTACTGGCCAGCAAGCCGTACGCGGTCGAGGCTAGCCGCATTGTCTTGGTGCCGATACCCTCAGCGGCCGGGACTGTCCGACGCCGAGGATTCGACGCGACCGCGTCGATGGCTCGCCTCGCCGCACGCCGCCTCCGCGTCCGCTACCCGATGACGGTCCGACAAGCGCTGACTCAGGCCCGGCCGATCGCAGATCAAGCGGGTCTAAGCGCTCAAGAACGGCAGCAGAATCTCGCCGGTGCTTTCCGGCTTCGCGGGTCCATCAGGGCCGGTCCAGTAGTGCTGGTGGATGATCTGGTAACCACTGGCAGCAGTCTCACCGAGGCGGCGCGGGTGCTTGCGAAGGCGGGGATCCCGGTGCTGGGCGCTGCAACTGTGGCCGCAACTGTACGCCTGCGAACCCCTGATCCCTCACGCATCAGCGTGTCTGGCGGCCCCGCTGTTCGCGGACTGAGAACTCAGTGAGGATCGCAGGCAACCGGTAGAAATACGCGATATCAGGGATTAGCGTCTGTGGTATGGCGCTTGCGCACCAGGGGGATTTCAGGCCAGGCCGGAATCTGGGTGCGGCGAGTGCCTTCTTCATTTCTGGACCGACTCCGCAGGGTTGCGCAACGTCGGTACCGAACGCCGGGCGCATGCTCGCCTAATCGCGTCGTTCGAACTGCCCACTCCTCGATGGAGGTAGACATGGATGTTGTCGTCAAGTCCCGACATTGCAACGTGTCGGACGAGTTTCGCTCCTATGTGGAAGAGAAGATCACTCGACTTGAGAAGCTCAACGATCGCGCTATTCGCGTCGAGGTAGAGGTATCCGCAGAGCGAAATAGGCGGCAGCATGACCAGGCAAGCCGTGTCGAGATCACTCTTCGCACGAAGGGTCCGGTGATACGGGCGGAGGCTGCGGCTGAGGACAAGCAGGCCGCTTTCGATCTTGCGTTCGATAAACTGATGGCACAGCTTCGCAAGGCGGCCGACCGCAGGCGGGTGCATCGTGGCCACCGCTCGCCGCGCTCACTGCACGACGCGGCAGCCGAACTGCCGCTGATCGAGAATGGTGCACCAGAGACAAACGGGTCATCAGTGCGCAAAATCGCCGGGATTGAGGTCCAGGGCGATGGCCCCATGGTGGTTCGCGAGAAGTTTCATCCCGCAGAACCGATGAGCCTGGATCAGGCGCTGCTGGAGATGGAGCTGGTCGGCCATGACTTCTATCTCTACATCGACTCGGAGTACAAGGCGCCGAGCGTGGTCTACCGCCGCAAAGCCTACGACTACGGCGTGATCCGCCTCGAGATGGCCTACGCTCTGGTCTCCTGATCGCCTTTCGCCTTTGCGGCCTTTGGCTGACACTGGGGAAGCGTGCGGGCCGGGCTAGGCAACGTGGCGCTCGGCTTTGTGCGTTTTCGTGAGTCCCTGCGTGGTTGGAATTCAGGCATCTTAGGTTTGCTACGCCCGCCCCGCACGCCTCCCCAGCGTCACGGGTGTGGTTGGGGCAAACGTGGCGCTCGGCTCTCCGGAGTCGCGTTTCGCAGGGCTAAGCATCCTAGGTTTGCTACGCCCGCCCCGTACGCCTCCCCAGTGTCAGTGCGCGCCGGTAGCGTCTGCCTGGTGCGACGGGACACCCTCCACAAGGCCGAGGCGAGGCGGATCGCGCTCGCTGCGCAGGGCTTCGGTGTGCCGAAGCGCGAGCGGCCGGTCACAATGCGCGATGTTCAGGCCGTGACGAACCGCTTGGCGCAGTTCCAGATCGACTCCATCAACGTCGTCACCCGGGCACAATTCATGCCGCTGTTCTCCAGGCTTGGACCTTACGATCCGGCGCTGCTGGAACGCGCCGCGTACCAAGCCCCGCGACGGCTCTTCGAGTACTGGGGCCACGCGGCCAGCTTGATCGATGTCTCCCTTCAGCCGCTGCTCCGATTCCGCATGGAGCCGGGATTCCGCGACGTATGGGCCGGCGTAGAGCGAGTCGCACAAGAGAACGCCGATTTGATTCCGCTCATTCGTGACGAAGTCGCCGCTCGTGGGCCGATCAGTGCGAGAGATCTGGAGGTCGCTGAGCAGCGTGATCGCAGCAACTGGGGTTGGAATTGGTCACGCGTGAAGACCGTGTTGGAGTGGCTGTTCTACGTCGGCGAGGTCACTTCGGCATATCGCAATGCTCAGTTTGAGAGGGTTTATGACCTCCCGGAACGAGTCATTCCGCGCTCGGTGCTTACCATGCCGACTCCGACACCACAGGAATCGGTGACTGGTCTCATCCGGCGCGCTGCACGAGCGCTCGGGATCGCAAGCGCGTCCTCCTTACGCGAGTACTTCCGGACCCGTCTGGCAATGACGCGGCAGGCCATCGCCGCTCTGGTGGAGACCGGAGAGCTGATCCCGGTCGCGGTCCAGGGAACGGGCAGTCTGCCGTGGTACCTGTGGCACGAGGCACGGGTACCGCGCCGCGTCGACGCTCGGGCGCTACTGAGTCCGTTCGACTCGATGATCTTCGAGCGAGCCCGGCTGGAGCATCTGTTCGACTTCGTCTATCGAATCGAGATCTACGTGCCTGGGCCCAAGCGGGTTCACGGCTACTACGTCTACCCGTTCCTGTTGGGCGAGGAGTTCGTGGCAAGGGTTGATCTCAAGGCGGATCGAACCCGTGGCGTACTGCGGGTCAACGCCGCATGGATCGAGCCCGGGCACGACTCATTTGACGTGGCGACCGCGCTGGCCTCCGAACTGAAGATCATGAGGGAGTGGCTTGGCCTGCAGACCGTAGAGATCCTGCCGCGAGGCGACCTGGCTCGCGCACTAGCGGCCCTTTGATTTCAGCCGCTCGCGCGCGCTTGGAATCCGCCCCCGTCGTCGTCGCTTGCACAAGAAAGACGCCTCCGCTCGATCCTTCTCCGTGCGGCGGCGCACGAAACGACGCTCGCGGCTGGGCGCGTCGACGGACCAAGTGCCGCGCAGGCTTACGATGGGGGGCGCGCTGCGGCACTTCTACGATGGAAGCATCTTGGCGCTTAGCCAAGCGGCGTGAGGGAACATCTCGGCGCCAGAGACCGTGCAGGTTAGTGAAGACGAGGCAAGGGAGCCAGTTTCTGTGGCTTTGATGGATAGGCTGCTGCGCTTGGGCGAGGGCAAACTTCTCAAGCAACTCAGCAATATCGCCAAACAGGTGAACGCGATCGAGGATGACTTTGTCGCGATGAGCGACGAGGAGCTGCGCGGACAGACCGCAGAGTTTCGGGCGCGCTACGAAAAAGGGGAGACGCTCGAATCGCTGCTGCCTGAGACGTTCGCGACTGTACGCGAGGCCAGCCGCCGGGTTCTGGACAAGCGGCACTTCGATGTCCAGGTTATGGGCGGCGCCGCATTACACATGGGCAACATCGCCGAGATGAAGACAGGCGAGGGCAAGACGCTGGTGGCAACCATGCCCTCGTACCTCAATGCAATGACCGGCCGCGGTGTCCACATCGTCACCGTCAATGACTACCTAGCCAAGCGTGACTCGGAGTGGATGGGACGTATCCACCACTTCTTGGGCCTGGATGTCGGCGCGATCCTCTCCCAGATGGACCCGGCGGAGCGCCGCAGGGCATACCAGGCCGACATCACCTATGGCACCAACAACGAGTTCGGCTTCGACTACTTGCGGGACAACATGGCGCTAAGCCTGGACGATTGCGTGCAGCGCGGCCACCACTACGCCATTGTTGACGAGGTCGACTCGATCTTGATCGACGAAGCGCGTACCCCGTTGATCATCTCTGGCCCTGCGGAGGACACCGGCAGGTGGTATCCCGAATTTGCCAAACTCGTGAACCGCCTGCGTCGAGATGAGCATTACGAGGTCGACGAGAAGAAGCGAACGGTCGCAATCAATGAGGCTGGCATTGATGCCGTAGAGGACTGGCTGGGCATTCACAATCTGTACGAGTCGGCGAACACGCCGCTGATTTCATACCTGAACAACGCCATCAAGGCCAAAGAACTCTTCAAGCTCGACCGCGACTACGTGGTGATCGACGGCGAAGTACTGATCGTCGACGAGCACACCGGGCGCACCTTGATCGGCCGCCGCTACAACGAAGGCCTGCACCAAGCCATCGAGGCGAAGGAAGGTGTGCAGATCCGCGAGGAGTACCAGACCCTCGCCACAATCAGCATTCAGAACTACTTCCGCATGTACGAGAAGCTCGCCGGGATGACAGGCACGGCACTCACCGAGGCCAGTGAGTTCCAGAAGATCTATGGGCTCGGCGTCGTGCCGATCCCGACCAACATGCCGATGATCCGCGGCGACCAGCGCGACCTGATCTACCGCACCGAAGAGGCCAAGTTTGCGGCGATCGTCGATGATGTGGCTGCGCGTCACGAAGAGGGCCAGCCGGTGCTTATCGGCACCGCATCGGTTGCAAAGTCTGAAATCTTGTCCGGGCTGCTGAGGGGCGCCGGGGTCAAGCATGAGGTGCTCAACGCGAAGCAGCATGAGCGTGAGGCTGCCATCATCGCCATGGCCGGCGCTAAGGGTGCAGTCACCGTCTCCACGAATATGGCCGGGCGCGGGACCGACATCATCTTGGGTGGTAACGCCGAGTTCCTGGCCGACAAGCAACTACACGATTCCGGCATCGATGCGCTCGAGAACTCCGAAGAGTACGAGAGGCGTTATCCCGATCTCGTGGAGGAACTGGACAAGGAAACTCAAGCCGGACACGATGAGGTCGTCGAGCTTGGCGGGCTCTACGTCGTGGGGTCGGAACGGCACGAGTCACGCCGGATCGACAACCAGCTACGCGGCCGTTCGGGCCGGCAAGGCGATCCCGGGGAGAGCCGGTTCTACCTGTCCCTCGGTGATGACCTGATGCGGCTGTTCAAGTCCGACATCGTCGATTGGGTGCTGCAGGCGCTCAAGATGCCAGATGACGTGCCCATCGAGAACAAGCGCGTCACAGCGTCCATCGCCAGCGCGCAGAGCCAGGTTGAAGCGCAGAACTTCGAAATCCGCAAGAACCTTCTCAAGTACGACGACGTGCTGAATCGACAGCGGCACGCGGTCTACAGCGATCGTCGCAAAGTGCTAGAGGGCGCCGATGTCGAGCCGCGACTCCGAGCGACCGTCGACACCGTGGTCGAGCAGTACGTCCTCGGGGCGACTGAAGGTTTTGCTGAGGACTGGGACCTGGAACAGCTGTGGAGCAACATGAACACGCTTTATCCCGTGTCCTTGGTGCGCGCCGACTATGAGGAGCGCGACGACCTCGATCGGCAGATGTTGATCGATGAGTTCAAGGCTGATGCCCAGGCCGCGTACGACAAGCGGGAGGAGAGCCTCGGCCAGGACGTGATGCGAGAGCTCGAGCGTCGCGTGCTGCTGACTGTCCTGGACCGCAAGTGGCGCGAGCACCTCTATGAAATGGACTACCTCCGCGAGGGCATCGGCCTGCGAGCCATGGCGCAACGCGATCCGTTGGTGGAGTACCAGCGGGAGGGCGGCGACATGTTCAACGCCATGATGGAGGCCTTCATGGAGGAGGTCGTGGGCTACATCTTTCACCTTGAGGTCGAGGTCCAGGAGGCGCCCACGGTCGGCGTCGTCACCGATTCCGATGGCAAGGCAATTCAGCTCGGAGGGCGCCAGATCGGAGCCAGCCGGCCCGGTTCTGGCGGCCGCAACGGTCATGACCGAGCCGGTCGACACCTCGTGGAGTCTGGGCCTGATCCGGACGGGCCTGGCGTGGCCATGCATGCCGTTGAGGATGAGGAGCCTGAGCCCCCGGGATTCGAGAAGCCGGCTGCGGGCCGGCCCCAGGTTAAGGCCAAGGGTCTGGCGGGCCAGAGCGGCGCGCGTGTGCCTCTCAGCTATTCCGCTCCAGGCGAAGACGGCACCGTGACAACCGCCAAGAAGGCAGCGAGCAAAGCCGACAACCCGTACGCAAACGTGGGCCGCAACGCACCTTGTCCCTGCGGCTCCGGCAAGAAATTCAAGATGTGCCACGGGCGGCCTGGCGCCGCCTAGTGGGCCGCGGCAGCGACCGGACGCATCACGCGGCGCAATAGCTGAGGTTGTCTGTCATGCCCATTAGCTCATGAAT
>JBKPBV010000037.1:0-5935 GCA_046727055.1 Actinomycetota bacterium
TCCTTTCACTTCACACACGTTGCAACGTGTGCATCGGATCAGGAACGAACGTGTACGTGCGTTCCTGCAGAGGTAGGCGAGGCGTTCTTCCGCGACGAACAACGACGAAGTAGGCGGGTTCAGAGCGCGATGCGCGGGCGACCAATAAGGAAGGGCCGATGACAGATTTTACGCGACTGACGGTGATCGGATCGGCTCGTAAGGCCGATCTTGTGGTGCCGAACGATGAGGCGGTGAGCGGTCTGTTGCCGCGGCTCATGGAGCTTCTCGATGAGCCGATGAGCTCGGTGGCACGCCCCCTAATCCTGGTCCGCTCCACCGGTGAGCAATTGGACGTGGCTCTTACCGTCGCCGACCAGCAGGTCCCCGAGGGCGAGCTGCTGCATTTGGTACGGTCCGACGACGCTCCGCCGCCACCCGAAGTGGCCGATGTCACCGACGTGCTCGGCGAATCGCTGCGGAACCGGGCAGGACTGTGGTCAAGATCGGCCCGCGAGCTCACCGGTGCTGTCGCCATCGGCGTGGTCAGCTGCGCTGTCGCGGCCCAGCTGCCGGCCGGTCCGATCCCGCTTGTCGCCGCCGCCGTCGTGCTCTCAGCGACGGCCGCGATCTTGGGCCGGCTCGGGATGCGCTGGATCTGCGTGGCCCTGACAGCAGCAGCGCTTGGGGTGGCAGCGGCAGCCGTCTGGCGGTTCAATGCGGTGCTCGGGCTGGCACCCTCACTACGGCTCTCGGCTGCCGTGCTCGGCTTCGCTGCGCTTGGCTGGATCTGCCTCGGCCTTGGGTACGGCCAAGGTCTGCGATCTCGTGCTGCGTGGCTCGGCAGCCTGGTCGGCGTCCCGGTCTCGACACTGCCGCTGATCATGGTGTCATTGGGCTGGCGCGCCGAGGCGGTGGCGGCGATCACTGCTGCGGCAGCGGTTGTGGCGTGTGGCATTCTGCCCCGTCTGGCGTTGGCCGCCTCCGGTCTCACCGGCCTCGATGATCAGGTCGTCGAGGGTCGTCCGCGGCGCCGCGACGAGGTCACGCTCACTGTCAACGAGGCGTATCGGCTGCTCAGCTGGGTGACCTTCGCCGTGGCCATCCCTATCGCAGTAACGGGCGCCGTTTTGTTGGCCTCGGATGATCTTTGGGCGGTCGCCGTGGGGACAGTGGTGATCACCGTGAGCGCGCTGCGCACCCGCGCATTTCCGCTGGCGGTGCAGCAGATGGCGCTCTGGTTTGCCGTGCTCGCTGGGCTCTTGGCTGGTCTGCTGGGCCAGCCCCGGATCGGCGAGCTGCTGCAGGCGGTGATCTTGGCCGGCCTCATGGTGCTGGTGGTGATCATGGTGCTGGCTCGCCTGGCGGCCCATCAGCGAGCCTTCCTGCGACGAGTTGGCAATGCGCTGGAAGCGCTCTCGGTGATCGCCCTGATTCCCTTGCTGTTGGGGATGTTCGGAGTCTTCAGCGACCTGCTCGAGGCGTTCTAGCTGATGATCGGGGGACTGCATCCGTGATCATCTCTGGCCTACTGGGCAGTGCCAGCGCCATCACTCACGAGCTCACCACCAGCGACGTGCTGCTCCGCTCGCCGTTGGCGCTGTCGCGCCGCATCGGGTTCGTGCAACTGCGTGGTGGCAGTGGCGCGTCCGCAACCGCGGGCTACATCGCCAGCATGCTGGCACGCCGGCGCACCGGAATGGTGCTCGCTGTTAATGCCTCGGCAGGCCAGGCGAACATGCTCTGGCAGGCGGGCCTGACACGATCAGGTCTCCCTGGCACAAATGATGGACACCGCCGGTCGCACCCGAGCAGCGCCGCCGATGCCCGGGCTGGGTTGCCCGTCACCGGGACCGGTTTGCTCGTCCTCGATCTGGCCCGTGATCATCTTGCAGCGAGCGCCGGCACGTGGTTCGAGCAAGTGTCGCCGATCGCACGCTTCTACGATCTGGTGATCACTGACTGGGGCGTACGAGACCCGCGCGTCGACCTGCGGCAGGTGGCCAGGGCCAGCCACGTGGTTTGTCTGGTAGCCCGCGCCGACCGGTATCAAGCCGAGGAGGCCGCTGCCTTGCTACCGGCTCTGTCCGAGGTAGAAGATCAGCCACGAGTGGTGCTGGCGCTGGTCGATGTCGGCCAGACCGCGGGGCGTACGCCACAACTGCTCCGCAGGCAGCTCGCGGCACCGGTCTTGCCCATCCCGTACGACCCGCTGCGCGCCGCCGAGCGACCGGTCGCCAGCCGCCGGCTGCCGGCACGGACCAGGCTCGCCTACACCCGCCTCTGCACGGCTCTCATGGCACAAGCGGTACGGCCGGACTACCGGCGGCTCGTTGCTCCCAGCCTCGGAACCAACCAGCCGGCGGTTGCAGGGGTTGAGCGGCCATGACCCTGCGGCTGGTGCATAGGCCCACCCGAATCACCCGCCCGATCAAGCCCGATGCACCGGAGACCGTCGCCGCTCCGCCGATGCTCACCGACGGGCACGTAAGCAGCCTGCCGATCCAGAGCTTCCTTCCGGTGATCGGTGCGCTGACCTCGGTGGTCATGATCGTCGTGCTGCGCAACAGCAATCCAGTGTTCTTGGTGGTCGGTGGGCTGCTGCTGGTGTTGGCACTGATCGGCGGCCTCGCGATGGCGCTGAGCCACCGCGGCTCGACGACGCGGAACCGGCGTACCCAGCGCGAGCATTACCTGGACTTCCTGGAGAAGTTACGAGCCCGGATGCGCGCCAAGGGCCGCGAGGTGCGCGCAGCGGCGGCGCTGCTGGATCCGGAGCCAGCAGCCCTCCTGGAGCTCATCCGCGACCCGGCCCGGCTCTGGGAGCGCCGCCGGCACCATGCCGACTTCTGCCAGGTACGCATCGGCGTCGGTGACCGCCCCATGTTCTCTATGACCGTCCCTGAGGAACACAACCCGGTGCAGCCCTAGGACCCGATCATGATCAACGAGGCAAACTCGGTGGTCGCTCACTACCGGGCGGTGCGCGGCATGCCGGTCACGGTGAATCTCGACCGCGCTGGCCAGGTTGCCATCATCGGAAACCGGGAGGAAGTGCTGTGTGCCGCCCGCTCGCTGATCGCGCAGCTGGCCGCGCTGCATGCGCCGGATGACGTACGGATCGCGGCCGCATTTCCGCGGGAGGCCGCGGTTGACTGGAGCGGTCTGGACCTGCTGCCGCACGTGGTGGACCCGGGACTTTACGATGGGCCGGTTCCGGCGCGCCGTGTCGCCGGATCGGCGGCCGGTCTGATCAAGGTGCTGGGGCAGGATCTAGCTGACCGTGCGCAATTGGTTGCCAGCGCGAAGCGCAGCGGGTTCCGGTTGCCGAGCGTCGAGAACTCCCGGCTGGTGATCTTCCTCGACGACTACGGCCACGTCGCCTCTACGCTTCCGACGCCGGACGCCGAACTGAGCCTGCGCGATCTTTCGGTGACCACAGTCCACCTGCTGAGCGATCGGCTGCACGAGCCATCCGATGTCACAGTGCGAATCATGATCGAGGGAACCGAAGCGCAGGTCAGCGACGCCCGGCTGGCCGAAGATGATCATGCCCAAGCGGTTCAGGTCGCCACTGTTGATCACACCCCCTGCACGCTGTTTGAATCCATTGCACGGACACTGACACCCTTGCGGTTGAGCTTGTCGCGGGAGGACGAGGTAAGCACCGCCCAGGACATTGGCATTACCGACCTACTCGGTATCCCCGATGTCGCCATGATCAATCCGGAGACCACGTGGCAGCCGCGTACGCCGCGCGACTTCCTCCGGGTGCCGATCGGCCTGGATGACTTCGGAGCGCCGGTTCTGCTTGATTTGAAGGAATCCGCGCAGCTGGGCATGGGGCCACACGGCATCTGCATCGGCGCAACGGGCTCCGGCAAGAGCGAGATGCTGCGTACCTTGATCACCGCACTGGCTCTTTCGCACCCGCCGGAGGATCTCAGCATGGTGCTTGTCGACTACAAGGGCGGTGCGGCATTTGCGCCGTTCGCAGGTTTGCCGCATGTGGCCGGCATCATCGACAACCTCGCAGACGACCCGCAGCTGACCGAGCGCGCCCGCGCCAGCATCAACGGCGAGGTGGTACGCCGCCAAGAGCTGCTCCGCGACGCCGGATCGATTCCATCGATCAGCCACTACCGCGAGTTGCGGAGTATCCAGCGGCCAGAACTCAAGCCACTGCCACACCTGTTCATCGTGATCGACGAGTTCGGCGAGCTGCTGACCGCCGAGCCAGACTTTGTCGATCTGTTGATCACCATTGGCCGGATCGGCCGGTCCATCGGGGTCCATTTGCTGCTGTCAAGTCAACGCATAGAGGCCGGCAAGTTGCGCGGCCTGGACAGCTACCTGTCGTACCGGATCGGACTACGAACCTTCTCTGAATCGGAGAGCTCGGTGGTGCTGGACAGTCCCGATGCATTCCACCTGCCGGCAATCCCCGGGTACGGCTACCTCAAGGTCGACACCTCGGTATACCGCCGCTTCCGCTCCGGATACGTGTCGGGACCCCTGACCCGCACCGCAGCACCAATGCTGGACTCCGATACTCAGCCGCAACCGCTGCTGCTGCCGACCTTCAATGGCCTTGCCAAGCCGGAGCAGACCGATGATGCCGAGCAGGAGTTGACCCGGCCGGAGCTCGGCAGACCGCTGGTCGCCGAGTGCGTCGACCGTCTCAGGGTCGTGAGCCGTGAGGTGCAGCCGGTGTGGCTGCCCCCGTTGCCGTCCCGGCTTGCGCTGTCCCGCGTGCTCAGCGACGACGGATCGCGCGAAGTGGCTGCGTTACTGGTTCCCATAGGGCTGCTGGATGAACCGACAAAGCAGCGGCAGCAGCCCGCTACTGGACCTGAACAAAGGCGGCGGCCACATCGCCGTGCTGGGCGCACCGCAGTCTGGACGCAGCACATTCCTGCGCACGCTGGCGGCATCTGTTGCGCTGACCTACACGCCGCGTCAGCTGAGCATGTACGGCATGGACCTGAGCGGCGGCGGGTTGCTGCGTATCGAAGGTTTTCCCCAGGTCGGGGGGGGGTTGCGACGCGCTCGCATCGCGATCGTCTGCTGCGGCTGCTGGAGGAGCTGCTTGGCATGCTGGCGACGCGGGAGCGGGTGTTTCGGGAGCATGGCATCGACTCGCTCCCCGCCCTCCGAGCTGCGCACGCCGCTGGTCGAATCCCCGACCTGGTGTCGGCAGACGTGATCTTGCTGGTCGATGGGTTCGCCCAGCTGCGGACTGATTTCGAGGAGCTGGAGGACAGCATGGTCACGCTGCTGCAGCGCGGCGGCAGCTTCGGCATTCACGTCGTGTTGGCCATGACCCGTTGGAACGAGTTGCGGATGGCGCATCAGCCGCTGATCGGCACCCGGCTGGAGCTCCGGCTGAACGATCCGGCCGACTCGCTGATCGGGCGCAAGCTGGCCGCCACCATCCGCGCCGATCAGCCGGGACGGCTGCTGACCGAGGAGAGCCTGTTTGCCCAGGCCGCTTTGCCGGTGCTAGATGACACCGACGATGAGTCGATGGTGAGGCGATCGAGACGCTCGCGGCGCGTACGGCCGCCAGCTGGCAAGGACCCGCAGCGGCCCCGATCCGACTGCTGCCGACCGACTTCTCCCCGGATGAACTGCCTGATGCTCTGGACGTACCCGAGATGCTGCCGTTCGGGCTGCGGCAGGACACCATGGCGCCGGCCTTCCTCGAGCTGGGGGGTACGCGACCAGCACCTGATGGCGTTCGGCGACACCAGGTCGGGCAAAACCACGCTCTTGCGCGGCATTGCTCGGAGCCTGCTGGAGCGGTACAGCCCTGAGGAGCTGGTGATCGCCGTCATGGATATCCGTGGCGACATCGCGCGCGAGGTCGGTGAGGATTACCTGGGCGGCCACGCCGGCACGGCGGCCGAGGCGCGTTCCCTGTCCGCGGCGATCGCCGCGGAGCTGCAGAAGCGGA
>JBKPBV010000038.1:0-8024 GCA_046727055.1 Actinomycetota bacterium
AGTGTCGACCGCGTCTTCAACATAGTGACGCTGGAGGCGTACGGTGCCGGGCTCTGGTCAGACAAGGTGACCGACCTCGCTGCCACATCGCGGCGGCTTGCCTCATGCAGCCTGCGTCGCGGCGCTGCAGATGGGACGATCCGGGTCTGGGACCTGCCCCAAGCCCTGATCTGTGAGGTCTCCGACGCCACCACGATCGACGACGTGCTGGCGGGACGGCGAGCGGTCGTATCCAATGACCGGGACGGGCTGTTCTCCGCCAACCGGAAGTGTGATCTCGTGCAGCTGCGCTCCACCGGTTCCGGGACGACGGTGCGCCTCCACATGTGGAAGTAGCGAGCGGACGTTACACAATTGCGCATCGATTCTCACGCTGTGCTCACATAGCCTTGAGCGTAGGGAATGGGACTCTGAGACATCTCGGCACTGGTTTTCGCCAGTTCTGCTGCGGCGGTACGGTGAGGAGCCCGAGAAGCCGCCATGCGATCCGGTGACCCAGTTCAGCTCTTTTAACTTTCCCGATCCGACCAAGATCGACAACAAGTGGAGTCCGCTGATTCCCGGCACGCAGCTCACGCTCAATGGCGAGGCGGATCGGGGCGGAGGGCTGCTGCCCCACGAGGTTGGTGACGACAGTCACCGACCTGACCAAGGTAATCAACGGCGTACGCGCCGTAGTCATCCTGGAGAAAGACATCAACGAAGGTGTGCTGCAGGAAGCCGAGCTGAGGTTTGAAGCACAGGACAACGCAGGGAACATCTGGAACCTCGGTGAGTACCCCGGAGGCTAGGCGAGCAGTCCTAGGAGCCTCGCCGGCTCCGTCGACCAGCCGTTACCTCTGTCATCGCGGTATAGATCTCGATGAGCGCACGGCGCTGCCGCGCGGTCAGCCCTGGATCGGCGGAGATTGTGGCGACCAGTGAGGTGTGCTCGTCAGCCCGAGTTTCTGCTTTGTGATCTTGATTGTCCTCTGGACCATGATCATCATCACGAGGCCGGGGGCGCAGCGTCTCCGGCGGAACGCCGAGTGTCGCAGCGATCGTGTCGAGCACAGCGGCCGACGGCGCGCGGAGCCCATGCTCGATTTGCGAGAGGTAGGGGTTGGAGATGCCGGCCATCGCCGCGACCTGCCGCATCGACAGCTCAGCCAACTCTCGTTGCCGGCGGATGATCTCGCCCACCAGGCTCTCCGATGATTCCTCGCGACGATCCATAGCCCAATCCTAGAGATCCGCTGTGTGATGCATATCGCACTCGCTCCGCTAGCTATGCTAGCGTTCTGTGGCTAACATTAACTGTGTTGTACGAATCCAACCCCCAGAGGAGAAACAACATGGCCACGGCCACAACGACTAAGAAGATCAATGAGTTCACCGAGGGCTTCGGCGACGCCGCCGAACGCTATCGTGCGGTCAACGAAAAGTTGATCGAGACCGGCAAGAAGACCGCCAGCGCTGCGCTCGACGGCTACGAGAAGACGGTCGCAAGCTACGTCGATTTCAGGCAGCAGGTCGCGGAAGCGACGCAGCTCGACTGGGTCAGCACCGTTGTCAAGGCGCAGAACGACTTCATCACCGAAGTGACGGCGGCGTACACCTCCGCTGTTCGTGACGCGCTGAAGTAAACCGTATGCTCTTGCTGTGAAAACGCAGCAGTCGGCGGATGATCAGCTAAGACTCGGCGAGATCATCCGCCGGCAACGAGAGCTCGCCGAGCTGTCGATGCGCCAAGTAGCGGCGATGGCCGGCATCTCCAACCCTTACCTTTCTCAGATTGAGCGGGGCCTTCGCGCTCCCTCGGAGGAGGTGCTCCGGGCAATCGCTGAGTCCCTCAATGTTTCTGCCGACCTACTCCGCGGCGATGAGCAAGCGGATGGGTCGGCAGACGTGGTTGAGGCAGTCCAGTCCGACCCGGATCTGACCACCTCCCAGCGCCGCTCGCTTATTGAAGCGTACGAAGCGCTCCGCCAGGTCACCGTCAAGCACCGCAGAGGTCGGGGAGCGCGATGAGCGAGGCAACCACTCCGGAACCAGGCGCGGACAATGGCTGGGACACCATCGACGAGGCGGTTCGCGACCAACTTGACGAGGTCCTGACGGCGGGCCGCAATCTGGTCAGCGGCAGCGAGCTGATGGGTCGGCTCGACCCGCTGGCGTTGTTCCCGCCAATGCTGCGTCCGAGTCTCTCGGCAGCAACTCGGCCCGACCACGTGGTCGGCGCGCTGAGCCGGGCGGCAGGCGAAATGCTTCGCGCCACAACAGCCGCGACCGTACGCGCTATCGGCGGCACCCCGTCGTACGCGCCGGCGCATGGCAAGGACCGGCGGTTCGACGATCCGGCCTGGCGCGAGAATGCGGGCTACTGGTGGCTCAGGGAGATCTACCACGACTGGGCACAAGCTCTACTTGAGATCGTTCAAGCCGCGAACACGCCGCCCGCCGTCAAGCAGAAGGCGGAGTTCGCCGTACAGCTGCTGATCGACGCTTTGGCTCCCACCAACTTCGTGCCGGGAAACCCAGCCGTGATCAAGAAGGCCTATGAGACCGGTGGGCTCTCTTTGGCCAAAGGGGCGCGCAACTTCGTTCATGATCTGCGGACCAACCGGGGCGCGCCGCGTCAGGTCGTTTCGGGTGCGCATACGGTCGGCACCGACATGGCGATCACACCCGGCAAGGTCGTCTTCCGCAACGACCTAATGGAACTGATCCAGTACGCGCCGAGCACCACAGAGGTACATGAGATCCCGTTGCTATTCAGCCCGCCGTGGATCAACAAGTACTACATCATGGACCTCGCTCCCGGCCGGAGCCTGGTGCAGTGGGCTGTCGATCACGGACACACCGCCTTCATGATCAGCTATCGCAACCCCGACGAGCAGATGCGCCATGTGAAGATGGACGACTACTTGATTTCGGGTCCGGTGGCGGCTCTTGAAGTGGTCCGCAACATCACAGGTGCGGAGAAGGCAAACCTTCTCGGGCTCTGTCTTGGCGGCACGCTCACCATGGCGACGCTCGCTTACCTCGATGCGGTCGGCATGGATTTGATCAACTCAGCCACCTTCCTGAACACCTTGATCGACTTCAGCGAGCCCGGGCTGCTCGGTGTCTTCACCGACGAAGCGAGCATTCGCCGGCTGGAGCGGACGATGAAGCGCACCGGGTTCCTTCCGAAGGAGGACATGCAGCGCTCCTTCAACCTGCTTCGGACCAATGATCTGATCTGGAACTACGCCGTCAGTAGCTGGCTGATGGGCGAAGAGCCTCCGGCCTTCGATCTGCTCAGCTGGAACAACGACTCGACCCGGATGCCAGCTCAGATGCACACCTTCTACCTGCGCAGCTGCTACGTGGAGAACCAGCTTGCCCGTGGCGTCATGGAGCTTGCGGGCCAGCGCCTCGATCTCGAAAAAGTTGATCAAGACCTCTATTTCCTCTCTGCTGAGCAAGATCACATCGCACCGTGGCGCAGCGCGTACGCCGGTGCGCGGCTGCCCGGCGGAGAGGTGCGCTTCGTGCTCTCCAATTCGGGCCACATCGCGGGCATAGTGAATCCACCGAGTCCGAAGTCGATTCATCATGTCCTTGAGGAAGACCAGCCCTTGCCCGCGGATCCGGATCAGTGGTTGTTGGCTGCGACGACCTATCGGATGACATGGTGGGAGGACTGGGCCAAATGGATCGGAGCCCGAGCCGGCGGCATGCGCAAGCCGCCGCGGATGGGCAGCCGCAAGTACCAACCGATCAGCGACGCGCCGGGGACGTACGTGCTGGAAACCTGAACCTCAGCGAGCTACCCGGATTGGGCGAAGGTGACAAAGCGGTATCCGCGGGACCGGTAGTCGTTGATGATCCCTTCCAACGCGGCAACCGTCGCCGCCCGATTGCCCGGGCCGTCGTGGAGCAAGATCACCGGATGCTGCTGAGTGAGCCCGACTGCGGCCCGCTCGTCCACTACAAAGAACGTTGCATGCACGCCGGCTTTTTGAAGCACACCGAGCACCTCGGGAGTTGACGCCCGGGCCCGTCGTCGAATGTCAGTGCCACGGTCCGCTGTGATGCAGCGGCCTCGCCAGGTACTGCGGGCGCGGTCCGCATGGCGCCGGTCGCCGGGCGTGGGCATTCAGCGGCTTTGTTGGCCGGCGGATTGCCGACCTCGACGGGCGTAGGTTTAGCCGCGTCACCCCGCAGGTAATCGCGCACGACAATGACGACGCTGTGCACGACAACTATGGCCAACACAGCGACCAGCGCGAACAGCACGAGGACCCGATCCCATCGCACGTGCACTTGGGCGCGATTCACTGACGAGCGGCTCGCGAGCTTACTGGTACGGCCGGGCGGCGGCGTCGCGGCCATGCCTCATGGTGCATCGTTTGTGCTCGCGACGTGGCGCTCCCGCCCGCGTGTCGCGGGCCGGTGAGTTAGACCTAGTGCCGTGTCTCCTAGTTCCTTTGCGGTTGGCGTCGTTCAGGTGGGTGCATCGCAAGGCCGACGAGGGAGGGATACCGGGTCGTATGCCGACCGAGGAGAACGCCGCGAGGTGCGTGCCTGGGCGGCGCGAACCGTAAAGAGATTAGGAGACACGGCACTAGTGTCGGAGGATGAGCGAGTCGCAGCACCTCGGCATCTACATCGAGCGGCCGGCTGCAGAGGTCTATGCCTACGTGGCGAAGCCAGAGAATCTGCCCAATTGGGCCGCCGGGCTGAGTGGCTCCATCGAGAACCGCGACGGACATTGGTTCGCCCAGTCACCGATGGGTGAGATCGAGGTGATCTTCGTGCCGGAGAACCCGCACTTCGTCGCCGACCACGACGTCAAGCTGTCCGATGGGACTACCTTCAACAACCCAATGCGAGTGATCGCGCACGGCACCGGCTGCGAGGTCGTCTTCACGCTGCGCCGCCAGCCGGACCGGCCGGAGGAGGAGCAGCAGGCTGACGCGGCCGAGATCCGAAGGGACCTGGCGACCCTCAAGCAGCTCCTCGAGGGCTGAGCGGATGGTGCTGACCCGGTGGCAGCCGACGTCATCCCCGAGCGGGGCGCTGGCCGTCCTCTGGCCGAACCATGGATTTCAGGACCGCGTACACACGACCCACATTGACGGTCCACCCGACCCCGAAGACCCGGGGTATGACGACGTGAGGATTGTCTGGCGCCCAGAGGCTCTCCCGGACCCGCGTCCAGGTAGGCAGCCGGAAGTCGTACGGCACGAACCGCCACACCCGTCCTTGCCAAGTGCGTTCCGCGGCGGGCTTCGACAGCTCCTGCCATACCGCACTGATCACCATGGCGATCATGATCAAGCGACTCAGTTGCTGCAGCGGCGATTTCGGTTTCCGTGCGCGTGAACGGCCTTTGGATCGGCTCATCATGAGACCAGTCTCCACCTAGGGCATGCCGCTAGCCCTTTGCCTAGGAGTGAGTCACCCGCCCGAGCGTGCTCGTACCGAACGGCCGCTGATCTTGCGTGGCTTGATTTCGATGGCGTCTTGTCCGGCGAAGTCATAACAACGCAACTCCGTTCATTAAGCTACTCGCAGGGTCGAAGGGTCCGCGAGTCCCGAGAATGGCCCTAAGAGACTTGTGTCGGGACGATCGTCTTGGGTATCGGAAATATCGCGAGATGGTGGATTAGATGGGCGAGAAACGCTCACACAGGAAAGGAGATTCCGATGTCTGAGCAGCCTCAATCCGGCGAACCGCAGGAAGAATCGAAGGAGGGCAAGACTCCGGCGACAATGACTCGCTGGCCGCGAGAACTCGGAGATCTGTGGGGTGGCTGGCCGTTCGGCGCGATGCCTTGGCCGTTCCGGGACATCAAGGTCGAGGAATTCGTCGAGGGCGACCAGTTGGTCGTGAGGGCAGAGGTGCCCGGGGTCGATCCCGACCGCGACATCGATGTGTCGGTCGAGAACAACGTCCTCACGATTTCGGCGGAGCGCCGAGAGAGCAGTCGGGAGAAGTTCGACAGGGGCTATCACAGCGAGTTCCGCTATGGCAGCTTCGTCCGACAGGTCAGACTTCCGGCAGGCACCTCACCTGAGGTCATTTCCGCGACCTATAGAGACGGTGTTCTGGAGATCCGGATGCCGAAGCCCGCGGGTGACGCAGCCTCCCGCCGTATCCAAATCCAGCGCGGCTAGCGAGGCGGCCACTCTCCGGCTCACTTAAGAGGGACCTCGGTCAGTAGCGCCTGCCCACGAACACTGCGTGAATACGTGGCATCTGGCCTGGCCTGAGATATTCCGCGCATCGTAGTCTTGCCTGGACATGGCGGCTCAGGGCGGGAACAGGGAGCCGGGACCCGCGTTCTCGAGGGATCCCGAGGATGATCCACGGCTGTCCGTCGAACTACTGATGAGCCAGCTCGTCGAGCAGGCGTCTGTGATCATGACGGCGCAGCAGCGGCTGCGGCGACTGCTGATTGCCAACCGCTCGATCGTCCAAGAACTCTCCCTTCCTGCGGTGTTGCGGCGCATTGTCGACACGGCCAAAGATGTCTCTGGCGCGAAATACGCCGCACTGGGAGTCATCGGCGCCGACGGCTTGCTCGAGCAGTTCTTGCACGTTGGCGTGGACGATGAGACCGTACGGGCTATCGGTGAGTTGCCCAAGGGACGCGGCGTACTCGGCGCGCTGATCGAGGATCCCAATCCGATCCGGCTGACCCGGATCTCAGACGATCCGCGATCGTCGGGTTTCCCGGAGGGTCATCCACCGATGGCCACATTCCTCGGCGTTCCAATCCGTAGTCGCGACGTGGTATTCGGCAACCTCTACCTGACCGACCGGGTCGACGGTGGCCCGTTCACCGCCGAAGACGAGGAGCTCGTCTTGGCCCTCGCGGCGACGGCGGGGATCGCGATTGAGAATGCGCGACTCTACGAGGAGTCGCGTCGTCGGCAGGAGTGGTTGCGAGCCTCCGGCGAGATCAGTCGCCAGCTGCTCGATCCTGAGGCCGAGCAGTCCGAGACGCTGCATCACATCGCCGCGAGCGTGAAGCGCCTGGCATCGGCCGATGTGGTCACCCTCGTCAGACTGGCGCGTGACGACCCGAACTACTTGGAGGTGGTCGTCGCTACGGGTGCCGCCGAAGAGGAGCTCGTCGGCCTCCGCTACCCGAAGATCAACAGCATTGCTTGGCAGGCTATGCGGCACGGTCGCGGCGTACGCCTGGACTCTATTGATGGACAATCGGGCGTCTTTCTGCATCTTCGGCCCTTTGTGCCGGTGAGTCAGGCGATGGCCCTGCCGCTCCTGGGTGAAACCGGTCCGCGGGGTGCGATCGTGGCGGGGCGCATCATGCCGCAGGCTCCCTTCACCGACTCCGACCTGGATATGGCGGAAACCTTTGCTGGCCAGGCGGCCATTGCTCTGGAGCTCAGCGACGCCCGAGCTGATCAACAACGGCTGGGCGTCCTAGAAGATCGAGATCGGATCGCCCGGGATCTGCATGATCACGTAATTCAGCGGCTGTTCGCAGCCGGTCTCAGCCTGCAAAGCATTGCTGCGGGCGTGGACGATGAGACGGTTGGTCAGCGCCTCGGACGTACCGTTGACGAGCTCGACGAGACGATCCAGCAAATCCGGACCACGATTTCCGCGCTTCGGGACGATTCGTCACGGTCGCTGCGTGGCACCGCCCTCGCGGTTGTTGATCGGCTAGCGCCGCTGTTGCGGGTCCGTCCAGACATCCAATTCGTTGGGCCGCTGGACACCATTGCCGACGACGCGATCATCGCCGACGTCGAGGCCGTCTTACGGGAATCGTTGACCAATGTCGCAAAACATGCTCAAGCGGCGCAGATTCGGGTAACGGTCCATGCCGACAAACAACAGCTTGATCTGACGGTGATCGACAACGGGATAGGTCTGAGCGGAACCACCCGCCGCAGCGGCTTGGCAAACCTGAACCGGCGGGCAGAACGGCATGGCGGTCACCTTGATGTCGATGACCTGTCTCTTATACACATCTCCGAGCCCACGAGACGGTCTATTAAATCTCGTTTGGCGTGTTGTG
>JBKPBV010000039.1:0-4071 GCA_046727055.1 Actinomycetota bacterium
CGACATCTGCTCGTCGGCGACCTCGTCAGCCGTATACGCAGCGATCAACCAGTCGATCTGGGCATCGCTGAGCTCACCGCCGTCGCACTTCCAGCGGATGAGATCGACTGCGTGGAACGGGGGGTGCGATGGGCTCATGGCAGTCACCATGACGGATAGGCTACGTCGGTGCGTATTGCCCGTTTTGCCGCCGGCGGCGACCCTCAATACGGCGTTGTCGAGCGTGCCGGCGACGGCGGGCGCTACCCCGATACGGTGTCGGTGTTGACCGGCGATCCCGTCGCCATGTCGGTGAAGCTCACGGGGGAGCGTAGGGAGCTCGGCAGCGTCCGTCTGCTGGCTCCTGTTATCCCGCGCAGCAAGATCGTCGCGGTCGGTCGCAATTACACCGCGCACGCCGCCGAGATGGGCGACGAAGTGCCGAAGACCCCGCTCACCTTCTTCAAGCCGAACACGTCGGTGATCGGTCCGGGCGAGCCGATCATCTACCCAGCCGCCAGTAGCGAAGTGAGCTACGAGGGCGAGCTCGCAGTCGTGATCGGCCGCATCTGCAAGGAAGTGCCGATTTCGCGCGTACCTGAGGTGATCTTCGGCTACACCGTGGCAAACGATGTCACCGCCCGCGACCTGCAAAGGACGGATGGGCAGTGGGCCAGGGCCAAGGGCTATGACACGTTCTGTCCCCTCGGGCCATGGATTACGACCCATCAGCGGCTCGATGACGTCGCCACCCTCGCTATTCGGACTACCTTGGACGGCGAGCTGCGCCAGGACGGCAATACCAAAGACATGATCTTCACGATCCCTGAGGTGGTTGCCTACATCTCCTCATACACCACTCTGCTGCCGGGTGATGTGATCTTGACCGGCACTCCGTCGGGCGTCGGGCCCATGCTGCCCGGACAGGTGGTAAGTATCGAGGTCGAGGGAATTGGCACACTCACTAATCCGGTCGCTGGCACACGGCCGGAGGAAACATCCAGTGAGGTGGAGTAGTGGCTGAGGGCGAGACCAAGATCCGAGACGATGTGACCGTGCTTGGCGATGTGGCGCCCGAGCAGGTGCGCGTACGTTTTCCTCCCTCGCCGACCGGCAACCTGCACGTCGGCAACGTGCGCAGCGCACTGTTCAACTGGGTCTTCGCCAGGCATTACGGCGGCACCTTCGTGCTCCGGGTGGAGGATACCGATGCGGTCCGCAATCTTGCGGAGTCATACCAGGGCCTTTACGATGCGCTGACCTGGCTCGGCTTGACCTGGGATGAGGGACCGGTCATCGGCGGCCCGTACGGTCCCTATATCCAGAGTGAGCGTGGGGAGATCTATCGCGACGTGGTGGGCAAGCTGCTTGCCGCGAAGCTGGCGTACCGATGCTTCTGCACCCGGGAGGAGATCGAGACCCGCGAGGCTGCTCGGCCAGCCGGCTCGCCGTCGGGTTACGACGGGTTCTGCCGGAACCTCAACGAGCAGCGGATCGCAGAACTGGAAGCGATGTCGGTGCCGTTCGTGGTCCGGATACGCGTGCCCGATGCCGACATCGCGTTCGATGACCTGGTTCGTGGGCCGGTACGGTTCGCGGCGACGCACGTTCCTGATTACGTGGTCGTGCGCAGCAACGGTGAGCCGCTCTACACGCTCGTCAACCCCTTGGACGATTCGTTGATGATGATCACCCACGTGCTTCGCGGCGAGGACCTGCTGTCATCCACGCCGCGGCAGATCGTGCTCTACGACGCGCTCAGGCAGGTTGGAGTCGGCAGCGGGCGTACGCCGGCTTTCGGCCACCTGCCGACTGTGCTGGGTGAGGGTAATCGGCGGCTGTCCAAGCGGGACCAGGGATCCGGTCTCGCCGAGTATCAGCAGAAGGGCTATTTGCCGGAAGCGCTGTTGAACTACCTGGCGCTGCTCGGTTGGGCGATCGCTGAGGACCGCGACGTTTTCACAATTGCCGAGATGGTCGGCGCCTTTGACATCCGCCGGGTGAACGCCAATCCCGCGCGCTTTGATGCCAAGAAATGTGAAGCCATCAATGCGGCGCATATTCGGTTGCTTCCGTTGGATGAGCTGACTGAGCACCTGGTTGGGTTCCTCGCCTCTGCCGGCCTGATAAGCCAGCCGCCGCAACCCCAGGAGCGTGACCGACTTGCGGCCGCAACACCATTGATTCAAGAACGCATCAACACCCTCTCCGAGGCAGTCGGGATGCTGGCCTTCCTGTTCTTGCCAGATGACAAGATCACGATCGCTGCTGATGCCGGCCTGTCGGCAGATTCCATACCGACGCTGGCCGTGGCTCATAAGGCGCTGGCGGCCGTGCCGGAATTCGATCGTGCGAGTATCGAGGCGGCGTTGCGGACCAGCTTGGTCGATCATCTGGGGCTGAAGCCACGGCCGGCCTTTGGGCCCATACGGGCAGCGATCACGGGGAGTCGGATCTCGCCGCCGCTCTTCGAGTCGATCGAGCTGCTCGGTCGAAGGTCCACCCTCACCCGTATCGCAGCAGCACTCGTCGAGCTGGGGGAGCCGCACTTCGCCGGGGCGACTCCGGGCCGTGCCGACACCAGACCATCGAGATCGTGACGAAGCAGAAGAAGTCGGACCCCGCGGCTCAGACAAGTCCCAAAGCTCGGAGCCGGTCGGGCAATCCCGCAGTGCGAGCTGGGCAGGCCCAGTCTGCCGTTCGGCCGGCGAGGTCGGAGCCTGTGGCGAAGCGCCCCGTCGCAGATCGCCAACCGTCGAAGCCGCCGGAAGCCCTTGTTGAGCAAGGCGCTCTTCCCCCCGACGGTGCCGCGTACCCGCAGATCCTGCGCGGCGACTCATACGTGTGGTGGCGCTCGGTGCTGGGTGTGGTATTCGGTCTTTCGCTTTTCCTGCTCGTGACAACGGTTGTGAGCCAGGCTCTTGTGATGGTGTTCTGGGCGACGACGTCCGGGGACCAGCTGATCGAGGGCTACTTTGCAAAGGCCTTCGCGTTCGAGCAGCCGCTCGGCATGTTATCGGTGAACCTCGGCCTCGCCGCGTTGATCCCGATCTCTTGGGCCTTGATGGCGAGGCTCCATCAATTGCGGCCGCGCTGGCTGTCCTCGGTTCAGCCGCGGATCCGCTGGCGCTACTTGCTTGCGTGTCTGGCGATCGCCGCTGTCGTGCTGAACGGTGTGATGCTGATCTCTACGACAGTTGGCAAAGACCTCTCCTTGCAGCCTCAGGAGGGCCTACTGGGCTTCCTCGTGGTGATCCTGCTGACCTCGCCCATCCAGGCAGCAGCGGAAGAAATCTTCTTTCGCGGCTATCTGCTCCAGGCGCTCGGCAGCCTGGTCGCCCAGCCGTGGTTCGGCGTCATCATCTCCTCGTTGGTGTTCGCCCTGCTGCATGGCACACAGAACCTGCCGCTGTTTGCAGACAGGTTCGCCTTCGGGCTGCTGGCCGCGCTTCTGGTATGGCGCACGGGCGGCTTGGAAGCCGCCATAGCGGCGCACGTGATCAACAACGTGTTCGCCTACCTCGTCGCCGGCCTGACCACGTCGGTCGCCACACTCAAGGCGCTGGAGGGAATCGGCTGGGTCGACGCCGCGTTCGACGTAGGTGGGTTTGCGCTTTTTGCCGTGCTGGCGTACGGCCTGTCACGTCTCATGAAGCTGCGCACGCACGTCGCCCTCAGCTGAGGGGCCATTGTGCTCTGGGACGCGTAAGCGGTCTCCGTCGGTTTGGGGGCCAATGCGGCCTACAGTAAAGTTTGTCCTCGCGCCCAGGGCGGGTGCGACGGCCCGGCGGCAACACCAGTGGGGTATAGGGTAATTGGCAGCCCGACTGATTCTGGTTCAGTTAGTCTAGGTTCGAGTCCTAGTACCCCAGCGACGCAGATGCTCCTGATTCGCTGTACGACAAGGGGAGTTGGTAGGCTTCCGCGGTCGCATCAAAAATCATGATCATGAGCTAGGGCCCCGTTGTGTAGTGGCCTAGCACGCCGCCCTCTCAAGGCGGTAGCGCCGGTTCGAATCCGGTCGGGGGTACACGTGCGACATGGGGTCCTGACCTGCGAAGACGCGGGACAGGGCCTCTTCTTCGTTCTTGG